>JAZOQQ010000168.1:0-16459 GCA_045656165.1 Acutalibacteraceae bacterium | reverse complement strand
GACCGCTTGGCCTCCGACTTGTTGCCGGAAGATGTGGACTATACCGCTATCGTCGGGCTTCGCAAAGAAGCGCAAGAAAAACTCGGCAAGATCCGTCCACGCAGTATCGGGCAAGCGTCGCGCATCAGCGGTGTCAGCCCTGCTGATGTGTCGGTGCTGATCGTGTGGTTGGGGGCGAATACATGATTAACGCGGTGCTTTTACAGAAATACGCCGAGCAGTATGGGATAACGTTGGATGAAACGATGTGCCGCAAGTTCGATCGGTACGCCGAATTGTTGGTGGAGTGGAACCAAAAAATGAACCTGACCGCCATTACCGCGCCCGACGAGATCGTGCTCAAGCATTTTGTGGATAGTTTAACGGCCGCGGCGGCGTTGCCGAAAACCAAAGGGTTTTCGTTGATCGACGTCGGCACGGGTGCGGGCTTTCCCGGCGTGCCGCTGGCTATTTTGAGGACGGACATACGCCTGACGTTGCTTGACAGTTTAAACAAGCGGTTAACGTTTTTAAAAGAGGTTTGCGACGCGTTGGATATTGATGCACAACTTATTCACGCCCGCGCCGAAGAGGGCGGTCGCAACAAGAATTTACGGGAAACGTTTGATGTTGCGACAGCGCGTGCGGTTGCCGCATTGCCGACGTTGTCGGAATACTGTTTGCCGTTTGTGAAGGTAGGCGGGCGGTTTATTGCCATGAAAGGGCCCGGCGGCGATGCGGAACTGGAAGCGGCGAAAAACGCCCTTTCCATGCTTGGCGGTCGTGTCAGCGCCGCCGAAACGCTGTTCCTACCTGCCGTTGCGCACGGTAATGAAGAAGTGCTGGAGCGGCGATTGATAACCGTTGAAAAAATCAAGCCGACACCGCCGCGTTTTCCGCGCCAGTCGGCAAAAATTGCCAAAGAACCGTTGGGGTGATATTATGCAACAGCGAAAAATGGACCGAATCAGTGAATTGACGCGCCTTTCCCGCGAACGCGAACTGACCGCCGAAGAGCAGGCGGAACGTCAGCAGTTGCGCGAAGAGTATATCCGCGAGTTTCGTTCTAACATGAAACAAATTCTTGACAATACCACTGTGGAACGTCCTGACGGCACAGTTGAACCGCTTCGCGGTATCAAGCATTAAAAGTAAACCCCCGATCAACGATCGGGGGTTTCGCTTATTGTAATACCAGTTTGGCTTCTAACGATTTGTCTGCGAGATACATATAGGTTTTGCCGTTCGCAAAAGTCAGCGGCGTGCCATCTTCTTCAGTTAACGTCAGCGCTTCTTCGGTGCGGGTGAATTTGATGGGGCGGCTGGTTCCGCCGGAGATGATATAACCTGTACCGTCACCGGTTTTAAAATCATACCACGTGTATTTCTTGTTCTTTTGTTCCACGAATTTCTCGCCGTATAGGACGACCACGTTGGATACCGTTACTTTTTTACCATCTAATGTTTTGAGTGCTTTGTGCGAGTCTACGGTGCCCATGTTTTTGGTGTAGAGGCCGCTTGCTGTATCGTATACCCAGGTGGTTGTGTATTTTTTGTTAGCCGACGGACTGACCTGTGCTTTGTTGCCGGCACCGCTTCCTGCCTTTTGGCCAAAAGTAAAGGGGAGTTTGGAACTGACAGGTTCTTTTTCCCAACCCTGTTTTTCAGCGGCGGCGGCTAATTTGGAACCGCTGAGCACCAAACTGTGCTCGGTGTCCAACGTGCTTTTTAAATAGTCGTCGCGCCAACTCCAGTTGTTGTATTTTAGCGCGTTGAAACGATCCACCACACCGGATCCCAGTACCGACAGCGCTTTGGTGCTACCGCCGGCGTGCACGTACATGGTGTCAAACTCGCGGGCGGTCAACACAAATGGGGAGCGCGCGCTGCGAACCGGGCCGTATTTATCGGGAACGCGGTAGACGTTGGCGAAAACCGTCATAATACGCGGAATACCGCCTTCGGTTTCGGCTTCAAAATAAAAATCGGCGCGGTCAATGCCGATTTGGTAGCCCAATACCTTGGAATCGTTCGGTACCATGATGGCGATCGGGCGAGATCCTTCCTCTTTTTCCAAATCGAAATTACCGGTAAACGAGTTGTACAGTTTATCGCTGGAAGGCGAGGTGGTTGCCGGGCGTGTTGTGGTGGTCGGCTCGGCCGGTTCGACGGACGGCTCGTTGCCGCAAGCGGACAAGAGCCCTGTGAGCATGACAAAAACCAGCAAAAGAGCAAGACTCTTTTTCATTGTAAGACACCCCTTATGTAGTAGGATTGAAAAACATATCATAACAATATATAGTATAGCACTCCTTGTTTCAAAAATCAACGAATTGACAAAGAAAAAATGGGTGGTATAATATGGCTGATATGCCCCCTTAGTTAAATGGATATAATAAACCCCTCCTAAGGGTTAGTTGTGCGTTCGATTCGCGCAGGGGGCGCCAAAATGAAACTGCCGGACATCGGGCAGTTTTACTGTAAAGTAAGTGGGGCGATTGTGTGATGATGGTCGGGCTGTCCTCTTGTGCTTTTGAGTGGAACGAACAGACAGTTGCACAACTGAAAAGCAGCGGGATCTCGGCTGCCGAAGTGGTGCTGACAGCACAAAACGCCGAACGATTTGACTGGAATCGGGTTCGGGAATTGTCGGCGCAGTACGGTATTTGCCTGTGGTCATGCCATCTGCCGTTTGAACCGTTTGAGGAATTCGATCTTTCTTCGGCCGATGAGACGGTGCGCACGCGAACGGTATGCCGTTTTGCTGATATGATAAAACAGGGCGCGGCGGTTGGTATTGATAAATTTGTGGTTCACCCAAGCGCCGAACCGATCGAAGAATATGAACGAGAAACACGTCTTGCTTGTGCGGCGCGCTCGTTAAATGAACTGGCAGAAGCGGCGGCGCGAAACGGAGCTTGTATTGCCGTGGAAAATTTGCCGCGCACCTGTCTTGGTAACACAACGGAAGAGATGGCGCAACTGATTGCCCAAAACCCACTTTTGCGGATCTGCTTGGACACCAATCACTTGCTGACTGAACAACCGGCGGATTTTGTGCGCGCTCTCGGAGAAAAGATTGTGACACTCCATGTTTCAGATTGCGATTTTACGAACGAACGGCACTGGCTGCCGGGCGAAGGGAAAGTTGACTGGCCGTCGCTGATAACCGCTTTGCAGGCGGTGGGGTATACGGGCGCTTGGTTGTACGAATTACGCTTGCAAGCGCCGCCGACGATCCTTCGCGCGCAGGATTTGACATTTGCGGATGTCGTTGAAAACGCATTGGCGTTGTTCGCGGCTCGCAAGCCGCATGTGAAGGGAACGGCAATGGTATAAGCAAAAAGAACAAATGTTCGCTTAATAAAAAGGCAACCGGTTTGCTCGGTGTTTCACGTGAAACAAACCTGTTTTTGGTGCAGGTGTAACGTTCCACGTGAAACATTTTTGTTTTTTGCGCAAAAATATGTAAATTTCTCTTTTCTATCGTGAAAAAGTGTGGTAGTATAGTGTTACCCCTTTGAAAGAGGTGAGTTTGCACGTGGGAAAAATCATAGCGATCGTCAATCAAAAAGGCGGAGTTGGAAAAACAACAACGACGGTGAATTTGACATCTGCTGTTGGCGCACTCGGAAAACGCTGTTTGCTTGTGGATTTGGATCCGCAAGGAAATGCAACGAGTGGCGTCGGCGTTGACAAAAGACAAGAAATGATTTCAACTTACGAGTTGCTGATCGGACAAGCGGAGGCAAAGTCGGCTGTTCGAAAGACGCCGTACGCGAACGTTGATGTGTTACCGTCGAGCATGCAACTGGCAGGCGCTGAAATTGAAATGGTGGATATTCCGCGCCGCGAAAGTCGTTTGAAAGCGGTGTTGGCGGAATTGCGCGATGAATATGAATACTTATTTATCGACTGCCCGCCGTCGCTTGGCTTGTTGACACTAAATGCGTTATGCGCGGCGGATACGTTGTTGGTGCCGATCCAATGCGAATATTATGCTTTGGAAGGTTTGTCGCAGTTGATGGCAACGGTGCGGCAGGTTAAACGCTTATATAATCCCATGCTGGAGTTGGATGGTGTGCTGTTGACCATGTACGATGGGCGGTTGAACCTGACGCAACAGGTGGTAAGCGAAGTTAAGCGGTTCTTTCCGCGAAAGGTGTTTGCTACGCCGATCCCACGCAGTGTGCGCTTATCGGAGGCGCCGAGTTTCGGTAAGCCGATCAACTATTATGATAGGAATTCAAAAGGCGCCAAGGCGTACGACGCGTTGGCGAAGGAATTTGTAACAGGCAGGAGGGGTTTATAATGGCAAGTAAGATCGGAGGTCTTGGCAAGGGCTTGGATGCTCTTTTTGCGGAAAACGCGGTGGAAGAGCAGGGCAAAGCGGTTTCGTTACGGATCACGGAGATCGAACCTAACCGATCGCAACCCCGCAAACAGTTCGACGAGGATGCCTTGGCGGATCTGGCGGCGTCCATCTCACAGCACGGTGTGTTACAACCGTTGTTGGTGCGACCGTTGCCGAGTGGGCGGTATCAACTGGTTGCCGGCGAACGTCGTTGGCGTGCCGCGCGGCTGGCGGGCCTTGCCGATGTGCCGGTGGTTATTCGCGAAATGACCGATCAAGAAGCGGCGGAGTTGGCGTTGATTGAAAATTTACAACGTCAGGACTTAAACCCGATGGAAGAAGCGATCGGGTATCGCACGTTGATGGACACCTACGGCATGACACAGGAAGAAGCGGCGCAAGCGGTGAACAAATCTCGCCCTGCCGTGGCAAATGCTTTGCGACTGCTGAATTTGCCGGATGAACTGGCGGCGATGGTGCTCAGCGGCACTTTATCGGCGGGTCATGCGCGCACGTTGCTCAGTTTTGAGAACAGAGAGGAACAACTGGCGGCGGCTACTATGGCGGTAGAGCAAGATTTGTCGGTTCGTGCGCTGGAAAAAATGGCAAAGGCCGCGAAAAAACCGCGTGCTGAGCGCACGGCGGACCGCCGCGAAAGCTTTTATGATGAAGCCGAGCGCATTTTAACCGAAAAACTCGGGCGCAAGGTGCGCGTTACCGTAAAAGGCGAAGGCGGAACGTTACAGTTAGAGTTTTACGGGAAAGACGATTTGACCGTGTTGGCCGACCGTTTGGTACCGCAGGAATAAGAAAGAGGGTAAATAGCAATGATTGATATTAAATTAGTACGCAGCAACCCCGATTACGTAAAAGCGGCGGTGCGCAAACGTGAAATGGATCTGGATGCGGTGATCGACGAGATTTTGAAGATCGACGCCGAACGCCGCGAGCTGTCCGGCAAGACCGATGCGCTCAAAGCCCAGCAGAATGCGGCTTCCAAGCGTATTCCGCAGATCAAAAAAGAAGGCGGCGACGTGTCGCAGATCATGGCCGAAATGAAAGAGTTGTCGGCGCAGGTCAAGGAAGCGGACGCGAAGATCGGCGAACTGGAAGCTAAACAAAAAGAGTTGATTTACGCGATTCCCAACCTGCCGGATGAAGATTTGGTCGGCGGTGGCAAGGAAAACAACCAGGTGGTGCGTGTTTTCAAGGAAAAACCGCAGTTTTCTTTCCCGATTAAGAATCACGTGGAACTTTGCGAGGATTTAGGTCTGATCGACTATGAACGCGGCGCGAAACTCGCCGGCAACGGTTCGTGGGTATATCGTGGTTGGGGCGCACGTCTGGAATGGGCGTTGCTTAACTACTTTATTGACGAGCACATCAAGGACGGTTATGAGTTTATTTTGCCGCCTCATATGCTGGGTTATGACTGCGGTTACGTGGCGGGTCAGTTCCCGAAATTCACCGAAGAAGTGTACTGGATCCAAAATCCGACCAGTTCGGACAAGAAATTTATGCTTCCCACGGCAGAAACGGCGCTGGTCAACCTGCATCGCGACGAAATCCTTACCAAAGCGGAGTTGCCGTGTAAGTATATTGCGTATACGCCGTGCTACCGCCGCGAAGCGGGCAGCTACCGTTCGGAAGAACGCGGCATGATCCGCGGTCATCAGTTCAACAAGGTGGAAATGGTGCAGTATACCACCGCCGAGGGCTCGGACGCGGCGTTTGAAGAACTTGTCGGCAAAGCCGAGCGGTTGGTACAGGGTCTGGGTCTGCATTATCAGCTCAGCAAGCTCGCTGCGGGCGATTGCTCGTTCGGTATGGCACGCACCTCGGATATTGAAGTGTGGATTCCCAGCATGGAGATTTACAAAGAAGTCAGTTCGGCATCCAACGCGCGCGACTACCAGGCGCGCCGCGGCAACGTGAAATATCGCGATGATGACGGCAAACTCAAATTAGCGCACACGCTGAACGCTTCGGGGTTGGCTACCAGTCGCGTGATTCCGGCCATTGTGGAGCAGTATCAAAACGAAGACGGCTCCGTTACCGTGCCGGAAGTGTTGCGTAAATATATGGGTATTGACGTCATTCGCAAGGGTTAAAAAGGTTGATTTTTGCCCATCCTTCGTTAAAATGCGCGCGAATACAAACCGTATTCGCTGTGCTTTTGCCTCGGCTGAACCAAAATCGCCTCTTTTTAACGGAAGCGGATATTAGCCGTGTCAGAACGGTCAGTTCGAAACCATCCTGACCCTGCATGTCGTAATGCAGAAATCAAAACTATGGGAGATTTTAGAATATGCGAACCAAAATACGCGGCTTAGCCGAGGCGGGCTTAATTGCCGCCGCTTATGTGGTGTTAACGGTTGTGATTCAACCGATCGGTTACGGAACGGTGCAGTTCCGTGCTTCCGAAATGTTAACGGTGTTACCGGTGTTTACGCCGGCGGCGATACCCGGACTGGCAATCGGATGTTTCCTTTCGAATTTGATCGGATTGTCATCGGGAGCTAACCCTGCCGGTGCGTGGGATTTGTTGATCGGCACAGCGGCAACGCTGGTTGCCGCTGTGATGACGTATTACCTGCGTAACATCCGTGTGCGAAAACTGCCGCTTTTAGCGGTCATACCGCCCATTGTTGTCAACGCGGTGGCGATTGGAGCGGAATTGTCGGTCGTTTTTGGCGCCATTCCGTGGTACTGGCACGTTTTGGGCGTAGCACTCGGCCAATTCGTGACGTGCGGCATCGGCGGTGTGTTGCTGGCTGTCGCGCTTGATCGTGTAAAACGATTATGAAAAAACGGACAACCCATGCGGGTTGTCCGTTTGCTGATATTCAGAATATGGCGGTCATGATCGCATCAACTGCGACACACAACAGATATAAGATCGGTTGATGCAACAGATAGATCCAAATGGAGTACTTGCCGATCTTGGACAGGAACGGGACGTGTGAACGGTAAGCAAACTTTGGAAATTTTCCTTCTTTTGCCCATATACCCGCGTACGTACCCATGAGAAAACAGAAAAACCATTGTGCCAAGGGAAAATAGTCAGCGGTAGTGGAGATCGGGCACAACCCTAACGGATACAGCCACGGCGTGTCTAACGCACCCATCGGGACAGGAACGGTGAACAAACCGGGAATGCCAAAGTAGCCGCCGTTTTGTTCAGGTACGTGCCAACAAAAGACAAGCAGTACCGCGCTGAGTATCACGCCGATCCACGGGGGAATCAGCCGTAACGACGGGCGCAACAACGTGTATAGTAAAATACAAGTGGCCAGCAGATGCAAAATGCCGAACCATACGCGGTTATCCGGCCCTAAAATGCCCCAAAACACCGCGCACCACAGGACGAGCGAAACCAGACAAGCGGCGGCGGCCAGCAGTAACCCGCGTTTAAGGTTATTGTGTGACAGGTTGCAGGATATGCCGCAGATAAAAATGAACACACCTGCGAAAAACGGTTGTAACGGCACATCGTACTTAAAAAAGTCAAACAGCGTTCTGCCAATCGACCAGTTGAACGCATAACCCATGATATACCATAAATGGTAGATCACCATCAAAACAACGGTAAATCCGCGAATTTCATCCAACAAATGAATGCGGCGCGAACCGGAACGCCCCATGGCGCAACTCTCCTTTAAAAATATGTTGTAGGTATTGTACCACACGGGACGGGAAAAAACAAGCAAAATACAAATTGTATAAAAATAAACAGATTATACAGGAAGGAAAGTGCAAATATGTCTGCATTATGGGGAACGATCGTCAATGTGGCGGCGATTTTAGTAGGGTCGTTGGTCGGGCTGTTGCTGAAAAAGGGATTGCCGGAGCGTATAACCCAAGCGTTATCGATCGCGGTAGGCCTCTGCGTGGCCTATATCGGCATCAGCGGTTCACTCAAGGGACAAAACATGTTGGTGGCGGTTCTTTCGATGGTTATCGGTGCCGTGATCGGCGAATGCCTCAACATTGACGGCGGGCTTAACCGTTTAGGCGATGCGGTACAACGCCGTTTTCGCAAAACCGATGGCGGAGAATCCACGATGGCGCAGTCGTTTGTCAGCGCTACCTTGTTGTTTTGCGTGGGAGCGATGGCAATCGTCGGTTCATTGCAAAGCGGTATCAGTGGTGATCACAACACGTTATTTGTCAAAGCCATTCTGGACGGCATTTCGTCTATCGTGTTTGCGGCAACGCTTGGCGGCGGTGTCATGTTGTCGGTTATACCGTTGTTCATCTATCAAGGTGCAATCGCGCTGTTGGCACAGTTCATTGAGCCGTTTTTGAGCGAAGCGGTCATCGCGGAAATGACATGTGTCGGATCGTTGCTGATTTTGGCATTGTCTTTGAACTTATTAAAGATTACCAAGATAAAAGTAGCGAATTTGTTGCCGGCAGTTTTTCTGCCTCTTGCATTATGCCCGCTTTATGAGTTGATATTTTAATATACTCACGCCAGAAAAATTCAAACCGATATAAACCTGTCAAAAAACTGTTGACAAGCATAAAAGTGTATGATATACTGAGCGTTGCCGCTTGTTCCGGGCGGTGTTTTGTCGTGCGATAATACACCAAAAGCTATGTCGCCCGAGCGCAGCGAGTCTAAAGAAAAGGCAGGTACAAAGTATGTACGCCATTATTGAAACCGGCGGCAAACAGTACAAAGTGCAAAACGGCGACGTTCTGTACATTGAAAAGCTGGATGCAGCCGAAGACACCCAGGTTAAACTGGATGCTGTTGTGGCCCTGCACAACGACAAAGAGCTGAAGATCGGTTCTCCGTATCTGAAAGGCGCTTACGTCGATGCTAAGGTGCTCAAAAACGGCAAAGCGAAGAAGATCACTGTGTTCACCTATCGTCCCAAGAAGGGCAGCAAGCGCGCCATGGGTCATCGTCAGCCCTACACCAAGGTGCAGATCGAAGGCATCCATGCAAGAGCGCCCCGCGCTCCCAAAGCGGAGGCACCCGCAGAGGAAGCATGATTTGCGCAACGATGCTGAAACGGAACGATTCGTTTTACGGCTTTGACGTAAAAGGACATTCGGGTTCAGCCGAGTCCGGTCGGGATATCGTGTGTGCGGCGGTTTCGTCGGCAGTGTATATGGCAGCCAACACGCTCACGGAAGTGTGCGGATGCAAGGCGGCTATTATTGAAGCAGACGGGCGGTTGCGGTTTACGGTAACCGAAGCGGATACTCAAAAAGCGCAGGAAGTGCTGAAAGGCCTTCACATTCATTTGCAGGGGCTGGTTGCCCAGTATCCCAAATTTATCAAGATACAACTTACGGAGGTGTAACGATATGTTGAAGATCAACATCCAGCTGTTCGCCCATAAAAAAGGTATGGGTTCCACCAAGAACGGCCGTGATTCCGAATCCAAGCGCCTGGGCGCAAAACGTGCAGACGGTCAGTTCGTGCTCGCCGGCAACATCTTAGTTCGTCAGCGTGGTACGCACATCCATCCCGGCCAGAACGTCGGTATCGGTTCGGACGATACCCTGTACGCCAAAGCGGACGGTACCGTTCGTTTCGAGCGCATGGGTAAAGATCGCAAACGCGTCAGCGTTTACGAAGTCGAGCAGTAAAAAGCACGAAAAAGCCCTGTCGGCAAGCGACAGGGCTTTTTTTATGAAAAACACTACCATATTTGGGTTGTTTTGTGGTAGACTAAGAGCAACGATAGATTAAAGGAACGAAAAAGTATGTTTATTGATAAGGCAGTTATCCGTATCAAAGCCGGCAACGGCGGAAACGGTGCAGTGTCGTTTCATCGTGAAAAATATGTGGCAGCCGGCGGTCCCGACGGGGGCGACGGCGGTAAAGGTGGCAACGTAGTCTTCGTGCCGCAAGACGGCAGCAACACGTTGTCGGATTTCCGTTATAAACGCAAGTTTGCGGCGGCGCCGGGTGAAAACGGTGGAGCCAGACGTTGTTTCGGTCGAAACGGTGAAGATCTGGTAATTCCGGTACCGCGCGGAACGCTGATCTACGATAACGA
This sequence comes from Acutalibacteraceae bacterium, assembly GCA_045656165.1. Taxonomy (GTDB): domain Bacteria; phylum Bacillota; class Clostridia; order Oscillospirales; family Acutalibacteraceae; genus RGIG3009. Next base: position 6,106 of record JAZOQQ010000168.1, on the reverse strand, counting down.
AAGTGGTCGTTTAATGGCGGATATGTCGGGGAGTGAACCGTTTGTGGCGGCGAAAGGCGGCCGTGGCGGGTGGGGTAACTCGCATTTTGCCACACCGACTCGCCAAGTGCCGCGGTTTGCCAAACCGGGCGTGCCGGGCGAAGAGTTTGAGGTGCGCTTGGAATTGAAATTGCTTGCAGATGTCGGTTTGGTCGGTTTCCCGAATGTCGGTAAATCTACCCTGATATCGGTCGTCAGCGAGGCAAAGCCCGAAATCGCCAACTATCACTTTACCACCTTGACCCCTGTTTTGGGTGTGGTACGTGTGGCACAAGGCGCTTCGTTCGTTATGGCGGATATTCCCGGTGTGATTGAAGGTGCCAGCGAAGGTGTGGGGCTTGGTCACGAATTTTTGCGTCACGTTGAACGCTGTCGCCTGTTGATCCACGTTGTTGATGTGGCGGGCAGCGAGGGCCGCGATCCATTGAATGATTTTGATACCATCAACCGTGAATTGCAACAGTTTAATCCGGAACTTGCCCAATGTCCCATGCTGGTTGCCGGCAATAAATGTGATTTGGCAACCGACGAACAGTTGACGGCGTTCGAAGAAGAAATGAAGCGCCGCGGGTTGGAGTATTTCCCGATGATGGCGGCAATCGCACACGGCACCAAAGAACTGGTTGATCGTTGTGCCGCCAAGTTGGCAGAACTTCCGCCTATTCGTACATTTGAGGCGGAAGCGGTGCCCGTACCCGAACTTTCAGCGATGCAGGATCGTGCTGTACGCATTGAAAACCACGGTGGCGTATTTTTTGTGGAAGCCGAATGGCTGCTTAAATTGTTACAGACCATTAACCTGCAAGAACCCGATAGTTTACAGTATTTTGAGCGGGTACTGCAATCCAGTGGCGTGATTCGTCAACTGGAAGAAGCAGGCGTGCAGGAAGGCGATACGGTAAGTATCTACGATTTGGAATTTGATTTTATTGTGTGATAGGGGAATCGGTATGGAGCGCTTGTGTCCCATTGAGGTGGATCTACACGGTATAAGTCCCTTGAGTCTGGCGTTTGTCGGTGACGGCGTATACGATTTGATGGTGCGTGAGCGGCTGGTTTGTTTAGCCAATCGTCCGAATAAAGACTTGCATCAATTGGCGGTTCAACAAGTACGAGCCGAAGCACAGGCGGCGGCCATGGACAAACTGATGCCGTTACTTACCGAAGAGGAAGCTGCCGTTTATCGCCGTGGCCGTAATGCCCATACCTCGCGTACCGGCGGCGCATACCATAAAGCCACCGGCTTGGAAGCGTTATTTGGGTATTTATATTTGGCGGGTCGCGTTGATCGCGTGCGCGAATTGTTCGCAAAAACCGTGGAAGGAGAAAGCGACTGAAACACACATCCCGCTCCTCAGAAGTTAAACAAATTGTAATAAACTTTATTGTCTATACACTTGGTAGTTTTCTGTTTGCGGTGTCGGTAAATTGTTTCAGCGCGCCGAATCGTATTGCACCGGGCGGCGTAACCGGGATTGCGACGGTTCTTCATGTTTTGGTTCCTTCGTTGCCGATCGGGTTTACCATTTTGGCGATGAATGTACCGCTGCTTATTATGGCGCGGCTGAAGATTAGCCGCGCCTTTGCTGTCCGCACAGTGACCTGTACGGTGATTTCCACCGTGGTGATAGACGTTTCGGCACGTTTTTTACCGGTATATCGCGGCGATTTATTTCTGGCGTCGGTGATGGGCGGCGTGCTGGCAGGCGTGGGATTAGGGTTGATTTTTTTGCGTGGCGGTTCCACAGGCGGAACCGAGATAGTGGCACGTTTGCTGGAACGGCGCTTTCCGCATATCCCGATCGGACGATTGATGCTGGTGGTGGATGCGGTGGTGATCGCCGTTGCGGCGTTGGTATTTGGTAACGTGGAGAGCGCGATGTACGCCGTTGTCATGGTGTTTGTGATATCGGTACTGGTGGATACTCTGGTTTACGGCGGTCGCGGCGGCAAACTGGTTCTCATCTTTAGTGAACAGTACCAAACCATCACAAAAGCGGTGCTGGAACAGTTGAATTGCGGCGTTACCAAGTTGCACAGCCAAGGCGGTTACACCTGTGAAGAAAGGGATGTCTTGCTGTGTGCGATCAGGCGGACGCAGGTTTATGCCTTGCGTCGTTTGGTGGCGCGGTTGGACCCTGCGGCCTTTTTGGTTATCACCTCAGCCGAAGAGGTTTTCGGAAAAGGTTTTCAGATGAATGAGTAAAAAATTTCAAAAAAAGCATTGACAAATGACTCGAATATGAATACTATTTTTATATAAGCAAAAACACCAAGATACTTTAGGAGGAACAATCATGGTATTTGAAAAACTCAGAGCGATTCTCGCGGGTCAGTTTGACGTAACGCCGGAAACCATTACGCCGGAAACCAATATTATGGAAGATCTGGGCGCGGATTCGTTGGACGTTGTGGATATGCTTATGTCTTTGGAAGACGAATTTGATGTTGAGATCCCCGATGAAGAAATTGAAAAGATGCGCACGGTGGCCGAAGTTGTTGCCTACATCGAAGAAAATATGTAAGAACAATAAAAAGACGCACACCGTAAGGGGTGCGGCTTTTTTCTTTGGGACAAACATTGTTAAAACCGGAAATAAATAAAAGGATTATAGGCGCCGGTTTCCATTAACAGCAGGCATATCGCCAGCAACAAGCAAGAGAATACACACGCAATGAGTGCGACAGGTTTCTTTTGGAGCAGGCGTTTGCGAGATTTGGCAAACCACGGGAACGCAGCGATCCAACCGATCACAAGTGCTACAACAAAAACCATATCAACGCCGCTTTGACCCAGCGTGCTTCTCAGCGCATTGCCGGTCAGTCCGTAAGCACCGAACATCGCCGCAAACATGTTCCCGATGTCTGCCAGCGATTCAAAACGGAAGAACACCCAACCAAACACCACCGCCAACAGCGTGTACACGCGATTGAAAACGGGGATTTTCTGTACGTATTTACCGTAGATATATTTTTCCAAAATGAGCAACACGCCGTAATAGGCACCCCATAACACGAAGTTCCAACTCGCACCGTGCCACAGGCCTGTTAATGCCCACACAATAAGCAAGTTCAGAATGTGACGTACTTTGCTTACGCGGTTACCGCCAAGCGGAATATACACGTATTCGCGGAAGAAAGACGACAGCGAAATGTGCCATTTGCGCCAAAAATCCGTGACCGAGGTGGCGCTGTAGGGGTAGAGGAAGTTTTCTTTGTAGTCAAAACCCATCATGCGCCCCATACCAATAGCCATGTCGGAATAACCGGAGAAATCAAAATAGATCTGAAGGGTATACGTGAGCATGCCCAACCAACCGCCGATTGCGCCGAAACTTGAAAATGCGTTGGTGAATAACGAGTCACACACAGCGGCACAGGTGTTGGCGATGATCACCTTTTTGCTTAAACCTACGATAAACCGTTGCAGACCGCTGTAAACGCCGTCCAATGTTTCGGTTCGTACTGCCAGTTCTTTTTCCACGTCGGCGTAGCGAACGATGGGGCCGGCGATCAGCTGCGGAAAAGCACACAGATATACTGCAACGGTTAAGATGTTCTTTTGCGGCGGCACGTTGCGGCGGTATACGTCGATCACATAACTCATGATTTGGAAGGTAAAGAAGCTGATGCCGATAGGAAGTGCAATGGCGGGGACGGGAAAATTCGTGCCGAGCAAACCGTTTAGCGTGTTTACAAATAAGCCGGCGTATTTGTAGATGCCGAGCAATCCTAAGTTAAACACCAGATTGATGACCAACCAAAGTTTGGCGCCGATTTCGGAATTTGTTTGCCGGGCATGGCCGATCAGGCGTGCAAACAGGTAGTTGCAGACGATGGAGAGCGTTAGCAGCCACAAATACGATAGTTCACCCCATGCGTAAAACATGAGAGAAAATGTGAGCAACACCATGTTGCGCACTTGGATGTGGCGCGGAAACAGTTTGGCGGCTAAGAAGTAACAAAGAAAAAACAGGGGAAAGAAAAAGCAAAGAAACTCCAGCGATGAAAACAACATACGGCCACCCCCTTACCGCGTCTTGATGGTATCAAAGTCGCAGTCGCCAAGCACGTCAAATACAACGCGTTCCGAGAACTGTAAAATGATAACATCCGTAATGTTCTTTTCGCGAATCAGTTTTTCGTAATCCATATATTTATACGTCGTAAAATAATAGACATAAGCATTATCAAAGTTCGATGCGAGCGGTTCGGCAATGCCTTGCGCGTAACTGTCGCCGATTACCAGCAAGTTGCGCCCGGTTTTATTTTCGGGGAAGCGGAACGTGTGAAGTTTGGGAAAGCATTCCGCATACAAATTGGTTTTGATAGACTTGGACGGTTTTTTCTCAAAGCGGTTGACCGTATCGGATACGTTGTAAGCGGGAGAAACGCTGTGTTTTTCAAGCGCATAGTCGTTGACGGCAAACGTATCCCAAAGATCCGTCATCGCGCACGACCGTGAAAAGCTGCCGTAAAAGCGCGACGAGGAAAGAGTATGCGTTTGGTGGATATTGCGTGGTGGTAAAATGGACGGGGTATCCTTGCGCATCATATTGATGACGGCGCTGTAGCCCTCGTGTGCGCCGATGTTGTTCCAATGGTGGTCCGAAGCCCATGCTTTTTCGTACCGATCAAACACCGTCGGAAGAGTGAACGTGTCGTAAGTAATACCCTCATCTAACAGCGTAAAAAACTTATCGTAGTGCGGTTTGGTGGAAACTTCGGTCGGTACGAGTGACTCATAGTAATCGGTATCTTGCATACGCTGAGCCACGTATAGATAGAAATTCACATCGGTATTGCTGCGATACAGGCGGTTGATTTGCTGTGCCTGTTCTGCAACGGCGGCAGCTTTGCGCTGTTCGTTCATGGAGAGCGCGGTATCAATAAAGGTGTATTCCTTGCCATCGGTATCGGTAACGGTGATTAAGTAGTGAACGTGGAAGTCGTCACGACGCAAGAATTCCGATTTTACACTTTTAATTTGCTTGCCTTGCGGTACGTTTGGCAGATTAACAGGTGGTGTATACGGTGTTTCGCTGGTTTTCAAAAAAGCAAGCGGCCGATTAAAGAAACGTAAAAAGCGGTTGTATGCCGCCACGTTTTGCGCGTAGTTCGGCATATAGTTGGTATAGGTGTTCTTGACTGACCATTTGAATTGTTCCAGTATACCGGCAACTCCGCTGTCGGCTGTGGGTGGCGGCACCTCGATGCCGGCGGCCGCATCTTGCACGACGCCGCGCGCTTCGAGTTGTTCGAGTGTGATCGGTAACGCTGTCATCAAAAATAAAAAGGCAAACACCAGCGCGATATAACTTTTTTTCATCTCCACACCACCTTTCAAATTGTAATCAGTATACCATTTATCGCAAATGCTGTCAAATCAACGCGAACGCTGTCAAAAAAAGAACCCCCCGTTTTATCGGGGGGTTCGATCGCTTATTTCAGGTTAGCTTTGAGGGTTTCGAGCTGAGCGCTCAATTCAGCAGGCAATCTGTCGCCGAATTTGCCGTAGAACTCTTCAATGCCGTCGGCTTCTTCCGCCCACAACGCTTTGTCGACTTCCAAAATGGATTCGAGTGTTTTCAGATCAAAATCTTCCAGACCTTCAATGTTGATGTCGGTTGCGTTGGGGACGTAACCGATAGCGGTATCAACAGCGTCAACCTTGCCTTCGCAACGGTTGATGATCCACTCTAACACACGCAGGTTGTCACCAAAGCCGGGCCACAGGAAGTTGCCGTCGTCGTCGGTGCGGAACCAGTTGACGTTAAAGATTTTCGGCGCTTTGTCACCGAGTTTTTTGCCCATTTCGATCCAGTGTTTCCAGTAGTCGCCCATATGGTAACCGCAGAACGGCAACATTGCCATCGGGTCACGGCGGACAACACCGACAGCGCCGGTGGCGGCAGCAGTGGTTTCCGAAGCCACGATGGAACCTACGAAAACACCGTGATCCCAGTTGCGGGACTGATAAACCAGCGGAGCGGTTTTGGCGCGGCGGCCACCGAATACGATCGCCGAGATCGGCACACCGGCGGGCGAATCGAATTCAGAAGACAAG
>JAZOQQ010000167.1:0-5624 GCA_045656165.1 Acutalibacteraceae bacterium | reverse complement strand
GGGCCGCACCAGGTAGCCCAAAAATCCACCAATACGGGTACGGGGGATTGCAACACTTCTGCTTCAAAATTAGCACTTGTTAAGACCAGTTCCATGCGTTATTCCTCCTTGGATTTATAATACAACATGCAATGACAAAATCCTTCAAAATCAGGGTCGTTCATTTGCTCGCGGAATTCTTGGCAAATGCACTTATTTTCCTCGGTGCGCTGCAAACGGCAAGGACAATAGCCACCGGTTTTTTTGAGTCCTTCTTTGATGGAGGCGACTACCGCCGCATCGGGATTCAACGTGATTTTCATATGGCTCACCCTTTCTTATACAGTATAACATACTCTTTTCATCAGTACCAGTATTTTTATTGATTTTTTTACAAGAAGATGATAAAATACCACACGGAGCGTGATACCATGATTTGGAAACTGTTTTTAACGTTTCTCCGTATCGGTGCGTTTACGTTTGGCGGCGGTTATGCTATGATCCCGCTGATTCAACGCGAGATAGTGGAGAAAAACAAGTGGCTGACCGACGAGGATATTTTGGACATTATCGCCATCGCCGAATCCACACCCGGCCCGATCGCCATTAACTCCGCGACTTTTGTGGGGTACAAAGTGGCAGGTTTTTTCGGTGCGTTTTTTTCAACACTCGGCGTGGTATTGCCGTCGTTTATAATTATTTTAGTCATTTCGTTTGTGCTGGAGCAGTTTGAAGCACTCACGGCGGTACAATATGCATTTAACGGTATTCGCGCAGGTGTGATGGCACTCATCGTGAAAGCGCTGATCAACATGTATAAAAAGTGTCCGAAAGGTTGGGTCACGTACGTGGTGATCGGGGCATCTTTTGCGGTGGTCACCTTCTTTAACGTCAACGTTCTCTACGTCATCATCGGCTGTGCGGTGTTCGGTCTTATTACGGCGCTGATCGCGGAAAAGAGGTGCCGAGAATGATCTTTTTGGAATTGTTTGGCGTATTTTTCATGATCGGTGCATTTACGTTCGGCGGCGGTTATGCGATGTTACCGCTGATCCAGCGTGAAGTGGTAGCACGCGGTTGGATGCCGGATGAAAAGATCTTAAACTTCATTGCCGTCAGCGAAAGCACGCCCGGCCCGTTTGCCATCAACATGGCCACCTACGTAGGTCAGGAAATGGGTGGTCGCGATTTTGGGCTGTGGGGCAACTTGCTCGGTGCATTTTGTGCCACGCTCGGTGTGGTGTTGCCATCGTATATCATCATCTTACTGGTGGCGAAATTTTTTGAGAAATTCAAGGAAAGCCGTCTTGTTAAAGGATGTATGACCGGTCTCAAGCCCGCGGTGATCGGGTTGATCGGTGCGGCGATCGTTTCCACGGCGTTAACGGTATTTTTTCCCGCCGGCATGTCGTGGTCGGCGGTGCTGACGGTGGAGTTTGCGGCGGCGGCTGTCATTTTTGCGGCGGCACTCGTACTGGCACTCAAAAAGGTGCACCCGATCCTCATTATCGTGATTTCGGCGGCGCTGGGTATTCTACAAGGTTATGTATTGTGAGAAAAAGCAGGAGCAAGACTCCTGCTTTTTTCATATTTGCGGCGGGACGGGCATAGCGTGTAACGAGGTGATCGGAAGATGTTTGTGCTCAAAAAGCGCCGGTTGATCAGCATGCTGGCATGTTTAGCGGTGGTGGTGGCGATACCGTTTGTCGTATCGGAATGGGGAAGTGTACAGCAAACGGCGGCCGGTGTCGTTACGAACTGGGGACTCAGTTTCGGTGAAGAGGGAACGGTACCGCGCGGCAACGCCGATGCGGCGTATTTGCGGCAATTTGACGCGTATTACGTGGGCGATACCGCCACGGTGGACGGCAAAGTTCTCTATTTAACGTTTGACGCCGGTTTTGAAAACGGGAACACCGAAGCGATACTGGATGCGCTGAAAAAGCACAGCGCAAAAGCCACGTTTTTCCTTGTGAAAAATTATTTGGATACGGCACCGGATTTGGTGAAACGTATGGTGGCGGAGGGGCATACGGTCGGTAATCACACCGCCACGCATCCCGACATGTCCAAGATCGCCGACCGCCAAGCATTTGAGGCGGAACTGCAAGGACTGGAACAGGCGTATCGTGAACTGACAGGGCAAGACATGCCGAAATATTACCGTCCACCACAAGGGAAATTCAACGAAGCCAACTTAAAGATGGCACAGGAGATGGGGTATCACACCTTTTTTTGGAGTTTGGCGTACGTGGATTGGTATGTGGATCGTCAGCCGACACGCGAGCAAGCACTTAACAAATTGACGACGCGCATTCACCCCGGTGCGATCGTTTTGTTACATAGCACATCTGCCACCAATGCGGTGGTGTTAGACGAGTTGCTCGGCAAATGGGAAGCTATGGGGTATCGGTTCGGTACGCTGCAAGATTTTGTGTAACCACGGCTTATCCCGCGACATACGCTGTCAGCAAAGGAGGCGGCGATATGTGGTGGGAAACGGTAGCGGCGGTGATAGGGTTGCTGTTGGCTCTATATGGTGCGGCGGAGTTGTGCTTGTGTGCCGTACAGCGTTTGGTGCTTGGGAAAGCGACCTATCCGTTGATCTGTATCACAAGAGAAGAGGGGCGGTTGCGGCAATTACGTTTGTGGATGCATCAAGCCCCGTGCGGCGCGTTTTGTCCAACCGTTTGGTGCGCGCCGCACGACGAGCAAACGAGGCGGTTATGCGAAGAATTGTCAATTCCCGTTGTAACCGAAAAAGAATGGCAGGAGATTTGCAAAATCGCTTTACAAGACGGGGAGAGTACGCTATAATACCAATATAGAATATATGTTCGTGGAAGGATCGCAGCATGGACGTGCAACAGCAAACGCTGTGCGGCATCGTGGAACGCGTGGTATTTCGTAACGAGGCCAATGGGTGGACGGTGCTGGACGTAAACGGCGAAGAAGAATTGCATAAAGTGGTGGGCGTTTTGCCGACGGTACAGGTTGGCGAACAACTGAAATTGACGGGCGAATGGGTGGAACATCCCAAATTCGGTCGTCAGTTTCGCGCGTTTTCTTGCGAACAGTATTTGCCGAACGATTCCGATGCGGTGTTTCGGTATTTGGCAAGTGGCGCGATCAAAGGGGTAGGCCCTGCAACCGCCGCCTCGATGGTGGAACGTTTCGGTGACGATACGTTGCGCATTTTGGAAGAACAGCCCGAACGGTTATGTGAGATTAAGGGTATTACTGCCGCGCGTGCGGAAAAGATCGCCAAAGAATACCGCGAGCAGTTTGGGCTTCGTGAAGTGATTTTAGCGTTTTCGGGGTACGGTTTAACCCAGCAAGAAGCCCTGCGCTGTTGGAAACGGTGGGGCATGGCCACGGTGGATACCATCCGTAAAAACCCCTATTTGCTGTGTGCGTCGGGGTTGTATATTTCGTTTGAACGTGCCGATGCCATTTGTATGGAAATGGATCGTGCGGCAGATGATCCGCGTCGCTTGGAAGCGGGCTTGATTCACGTGTTGCGGCACAATCTGCAAAACGGGCATACCTGCTTGCCGGCGGACAAGTTGTTAGCGGCGACGTCACAGATGCTTGGCGTGCATACTGAGCGTGTGGCTGAAACGTTGCAAACGATGGTCAGCGCCTTTGCGGTGCGCACCGAGACGATCAACGATCGGTTGTTTGTGTTTTTGCCGACCTATCATCGGGCGGAAAAATATATTGCATCGCGCATTCGGCTGATGACGGGATTTCATACGGAAATCAGCAAGGGTATTCGAAAAAATTTGGAGATACTGGAACGCAAAAACGGTATTACCTATGAAACGGCGCAACGCGAAGCGGTCTTGGCGGCGGTGGAAAAGGGTGTGCTGATACTGACGGGTGGTCCCGGTACCGGTAAAACGACCACGTTGCGTGCCATTATTGCACTTTTGGAAGGGCTGGGCGAAAGGGTGCAGATCGCGGCGCCTACCGGACGCGCTGCCAAGCGTATTGCAGAACTGACAGGGTGCGAGGCCATGACGGTGCATCGCTTGTTAGAAGTGCAATGGGATGAATCGGACATGCCGGAATTTGCCCGTAACGAGAAAAATCCCTTGGAAGCGGATGCTTTGATTGTGGACGAGATGTCGATGGTGGATGCGGCTCTGTTTGAGAGTTTGTTACGCGCAACCAAACCGGCTGCACGGCTGATTTTGGTGGGAGATACCGACCAGTTGCCGGCGGTGGGGGCAGGCAGCGTGTTACACGATCTGATTGACAGCGGCGTGTTGCCGGTCATTAAACTGACACAGGTGTTTCGTCAGGCGTTGGAGAGCGATATCGTGGCGAATGCGCACCGCATCGTAGCGGGAGATATGCCACGCTTGCGCCAAAAAGACGGTGACTTTTTCTTCTTGGAACAATACGCTTCCGATGAAGTGGCGGATACGGTGGTTGATCTGTGCGTGCGTCGTTTGCCTGCCGGATACGGTATCAGCGCGTTTGACGGTATTCAGGTGTTGTGTCCCGGTCGTAAAGGTGCGTTGGGCACGGTGCGACTCAATGAGCGGTTACAGGAAGTGTTGAATCCGCCGCACGAAAGCAAACGCGAATGGCAGGGCGAAACGGCGCTATTGCGCGAAGGCGACAAGGTCATGCACATAAAAAATGATTATGACATCGGTTGGACACGTGACAGCGGTGAAATGGGAAGCGGCGTGTTTAACGGCGATATCGGTATTCTGGAAGAAATCTCGCCGCGCGATCAGGTGCTGAAGGTGCGTTACGATGACCGCGTGGCCCTATACAGTTTTGAACAAGGAAAAGAACTGGAGCCCGCTTACGCGATCACGGTGCATAAAAGTCAAGGTAGTGAGTTTGAAGCGGTGGTGTTGCCGTTGTGCCACGTGCCGCAACTGTTGTCGTATCGTAACCTGTTGTATACGGCGGTTACCCGAGCCAAATCGTTGTTGGTGGGGGTCGGTGACCGCGAAACCGTGTATCACATGGTTAGCAACGACCGCAAAACGTTGCGGTATACCGGCTTGCAATTTTTCTTGGAGCAAACGGAGCGAATTTTCGGATGAAAGCGGAATTTTGGAGACGGGTAGTCGCCTGGTTTTTGCCGGAGCGTTGTGTGTTTTGCGGAAATGTGATCGCGCCCTTAACCTCGGTCTGTACGCCATGCCGTACAACGGTATCGGTTATCAAAGCACCAATCTGTCCGTATTGCGGATCTGCCACCGCCGACTGCGATTGTTCAAAGCATCGGTTGGCGTTTGACGCGGTGGCGGCTCCGTTTTATTACCAAGGGGCGGCTAAGGACGGTGTACTTCGTTTAAAGAAAGAAGACGATCGCCAAGCGATCGCGTATTTTGCGGCACAATTGTGCGCGGTGGTGCATCGCGAATACGATGTGACCGCCATTGACGGAGTGACGTTTGTGCCGATGACGGTACGTGATCGGCGCGAACGGGAATTTAATCAAAGCGAATTGTTGGCGCGCGACGTGGCGAAGCGGTTGGAACTGCCGTTGATGGAAGCGTTGACCAAATGTTACGAAACACCGCCACAAAAAACGCAGGGGCTTGAAGCGCGGTCCGGTAACGTATTGGGCGCGTTTGACGTGTGCGATCGTACGGTGCGCGGCAAGACGTTGCTGT
>JAZOQQ010000166.1:0-2410 GCA_045656165.1 Acutalibacteraceae bacterium | reverse complement strand
GGTCGCCCTTGCGGTGCGGGCCGTCCAGGATCATCTGGTCGCCGGTGTAAGCGTGAACGGTGGTCATGATACCGCTCTGAATCGCCGCGTAGTCGTTGAGCGCCTTCGCCATGGGAGCGAGGCAGTTGGTGGTGCAGGACGCAGCGGAAATGATGTTGTCTTCCGCGGTCAGCGTTTCGTGGTTGACGTTGAAGACGATGGTCTTCAGGTCGTTACCGGCAGGAGCCGAGATAACCACTTTCTTTGCGCCGGCATCGATGTGTGCCTGGCTCTTATCTTTGCTGCAGTAGAAGCCGGTGCATTCCAGCACGACGTCTACGCCGATCTCGCCCCAGGGCAGATCCGCAGCGTTTTTCTCTGCATAGATCTTCAGCACTTTGCCATCAACCGTGATGGTACCGGCTTCGTCATCCGCAGCGACGGTGTGACCGTCGTAACGACCCTGAGCGGTGTCGTATTTCAGAAGATGAGCCAGCATGCTGGGTTTGGTAAGGTCGTTGATCGCCACGATCTCGTAGCCCTCGGCACCAAACATCTGACGGAATGCCAGACGGCCGATACGACCAAAGCCGTTGATTGCAACTTTAACTGCCATAACTAAATTCCTCCAAACATTAATTATCTGCTTATCATATTACACTCTTTGGCAAAAATTTGCAAGAACTTTGATAAAAAATTAACCATCAAAAGAAAAGTTTATATCGTTGCAGTAAGGACCGCCTTCTGCAACCGCTATTTTCGTGGATTTTGCCGAAGAGTGTGAATATCAAGTTTCGTCTTCGTCGTTGGTTTCTTCGGGATCAAGCACCGTAAACCAAGCGTCGCTGATCAAGAACTCCGCGCCGTCGCCGTCTTCCGGTTCGGTTTCGGGTTCCATGACAGGCACGATTTCGGGTGAATCGTCGCACGTGTCGCCAAACAACTGTGCAAATGCCATGGTAAAACTCAGCGCCGCCACACCAAAATCGGGCGCAACGATTAACGCACAAGTTTCAAACGATGTTTTGTCTTGTAAAATATACAACGCCACCTGAGTGAAGCATCCCACCGCGCACAACACGCCCGTGCAAAGCGATACACCGACGAAAAAGCGAGACGTGGTTTGTTCCTCGCCCGCGAGGTAGCGAGCAAACAGGTAGAAGAAGACCGCTTCAAACAGGATCATTACCACGTCGTACAGATCGTGGAACAGTCCGACCAAGCTGGCATACGACGTGACGTAACGAATCAAGCGGAACCACACCCAAACGGTGGGTAACACCGCGGCAAGCGACAGTACATAGCGATGTGTCGTGCGGGTACGGAACCAGCGGATCGCCAACATTAAGAAAAAGATACCCGCCGCGGTTGCCGAAGCGATTAAGAGCAATAAAAAGACTTTATCCGGCGTGCCGAGCAGCACTTTGGAAGGATAGGGCGTTACGTTGAATACGACCCAGTTGACAGCCGACACGAATGCGAACACCACAAACGCGGCGCCTGTGACGGCTGCGGCAATAGCCGCCGCCGTAGCGGGGGTACCGATAACCGTAGTGGCGGGTGTGGGGGTTAAACGACAAAAGAGCAGAAATCCCGCCAGTACCACCAAGGTAAAGCCGAGTACCAAGCCGTAAGCCAGCGGATGTTCAGTAGCATACGGTGTCAGCGCCGTGCGCAGAACGCCGATGACAAAGGCCGCCGTAACAGCCATCAACCAAGCATGGCGAGCGTCGGGATATGCGTTTTTTGTAGCCAAATGTTTCATACTCTTCCCCCATCCGCTCTATTGTACCATATTTTTTTAAAAAATCAATGCTTTATCGGTCGGAGAGCATCGTGTATTCACGTTCTTTGCTGAACGGCTTATAGGCGGGACGAATGATACGGTTACCCGTGAGATATTCTTCCACACGGTGGGCGCACCAACCACTGATACGCGCAACCGCAAACAACGGCGTAAAAAGATCTTCCGAAATGCCAAGAGAACGGTATACCAGCCCCGAATACATATCCACATTGGCGCAAACAGCGCGTTCAATGCCGCGCACCTCTTTCATAACGGCGGGCGCTAAACGCTCCACCGTTTCGAGTAGGCGGAATTCATCACCGTAACCGTTTTGTTCCGCCATACGCTTGGCTTCGCGTTTGAGGATGACGGCACGCGGATCGGACAAGGTATACACGGCATGACCGATGCCGTAAATAAGGCCGGAGCCGTCGCCGGCTTCACGGCGCAACATTTTGCCAAGGTAGGCGGCCAATTCGTCTTCGTCAGTCGGGTTTTGCACGTGTGTTTGAATGTCGCGCAGCATTTCGGTAACCTTAAGGTTCGCGCCACCGTGACGAGGTCCTTTGAGGGCACCGATCGCCCCGGCAATAGCCGAATAGGTGTCGGTGCCTGAAGAAGACAGCACACGCGCAGCAAAAGCCG
>JAZOQQ010000165.1:0-3057 GCA_045656165.1 Acutalibacteraceae bacterium | reverse complement strand
TATACCCTCCTGCATCCGGCAGACGGCTTTGCCCAGTTTAAGGATCGTAAAATCCACTCGTGGCGTGTATCGGGTGTCATCTTGCTTGCGTGGTTTTTCGTCAAAACCATATCGTATTTCTACACGGGCTACAGTTTTAATATGAACCGTGCATCCGACTATCATTTCCTCAGTACGTTATTTATGAGTGTCGGGTTATTCTTGCTGTTTGTTATTGCTAACTGGTCGGTGTGCACCTTGCTTAACGGTAAAGGTACGCTCAAAGATATTGTCGCGACGTGCGCCTACTCATTGATTCCGTATTTGTTATCGGTTTTGATCAACGTGGCATTGTCCAATATGCTGACGACCGAAGAATCCGCCATCATGACCATCATTAGTGTGATCGGTCTTTTGTGGAGCGGTATGTTGTTGCTGATCGGTTTACAGAATATTCATCAATACGGTTTGGCGGGCACCGTTTTCTCCGTGTTGTTGACTATCATTGGTATGGCGATTATTTGCTTCTTGCTCTTACTGTTCTACACGCTTGTGCAACAAGCGGTCAGCTTTGTTGAATCCATTTATACGGAATTGTCATTACGTTGAGAAGGGGGTGCCTTCGTTGTTAAAAAATAAGATTTTGCGGGGGTTCGCCTCCTTGTCGGTTTGTCTTTTGCTGCTTCCCTATATGGTGACGTTGGCTCAACCGAGGGAAGAGGAGAAAGTCCGTCCCGATCTCATGCAAAGCGGTATTACGGAAGAAACCGAAGAAAAATTCCGTATTTCTTACGAAGAGGTTGCTTCCAATGACACTCGCGTGCTGTACGCGGATATGCAAAAGGGTTTTTTTGCATTAGAAGATCGGGAAAGTGGTTTCGTGTGGTATAGCACCCCTAACGATTCGCTGCTCGATGAGTATACCAGCGGTTCCGATAAGTGGACAACACGTTCGCAACTGGTGATCGGTTATCTTTATCGTGAAGATGTCATCAGTTCCAACAAAATTTCGAAAGCCAACAGCCAACGCGCCTGCATTGAAGCGGACGGCGGTATTACGGTATCCAACATCGAAAACGGTATTCGGGTGACCTACAATTTTGTGGAACTGGGCATTACCATTCCGGTGAACTACTATTTACGTGGCGAATCGTTGGTTGCCGCGATTGATGTTCAAAACATCAACGAAGGTGAAACGTGTATTCTCACCGAGATTAATTTATTGCCGGCGTTTGGCGCTGGTAACTGGGAAGAGGAAGGCCACTTGTTTGTGCCCGACGGCTCAGGTGCCTTGATTTCCTTTAATAACGGTGTCAAACGCGTTCCTTATGAAAAAATGATTTACGGTAACGACATGACCTCGTTTGCGGAACTGGATTCCACGGTGGAGGAAGCCATTCGGCTGCCGGTATTTGCTACGATCCGCGAGGATAATGTGCTGATGGCGGTTGTTACGAAAGGCGACGCATCGGCGGCAATCCGTGCGCTGAACGGTCACGAATCCTGCGGTTACAATGCAGTCAGTTCCATTTTTAAAATGCGTTCGTTGGATATCATGACCATGTTTGCCAATAGCAGCGACAAACGCGACCTGGCTCGTTTAAGCGACAAGCCCAACACGTCGACCTACGAGGTGGTGTACACACCGCTTTTGGGCGAAGATGCATCGTATATGGGTGTGGCTCAGACATACCGCGATTATCTTATTCGTGAAAAAGGATTAACCAAGCGCGTGCAAACGCCTTCTTTGGCGCTGAATTTTATCGGTTCCGTTGATGTCAAATCCGCAATCTTGGGTATTGAATATAGCAAGCAAGAGGCGTTAACGACCTTTGAACAGGCGCAGACCGTTTTGCGGTATTTACAAGCGCAAGGCGTAGACCGTATGGCTTTGCGCTATCAAGGGTGGAGTAACTATGGATTACTCAACGATAAGATCCCCTCGAAAGCTGAGGCCCTTTCCAATCTTGGCGGCAACAAGGCGTTCAGCACCTTAACTGCTTTTTTACAAAATGCCGATAACGTCTTGTACCCGGATGTAGATCTTATTCGCTTCCGCACAGGTTCCAAAAAATTGGCTGTCAAAACGGCGTTTAACGAAGTGGTGGATCATACTGAACGGTTGCGTTCGGTGTTTGCTACTAAGCTGGAAATCAAACCGTATCGTTACTTAACACCGCAGAAAATCGTTACGGTAGCCGATACCTATCTCGCGTCATTCGCAGGCCGTCAAAACGCAACTGCGATTTCCCTGTCTACTTTGGGCAAGGTTGCCTATTCAAACCACTCACAGACGGATAGTTTCCATCGGTTTTTCTATCCTGATGAAGTGCAGAAAGTTCTCAAATCATATGCCGATAGCGGCCTCGCGATCGCATTGGAGGATGCCAATGCTTTCGCAGCCGTATACGCATCGCGTATTTATGATGCCCCCACCAAGACCAGTGGTTATGATGTGTTTAATGCGGAAATTCCATTCTATCAATTGGTTTTCCACGGCTATACCAGTATGACGGTTATGCCGATGGCGCAAGCGATGAATGCTAATGCAAACTTTTTGAAAGCGGTGGAAAGTGGTAGTGAATTGCTGTATGACGGTATGTTTACGGCATCTTCCGCTGTCACCGGAACGCGCTATGATCACTTGTACGGAACGCAGTATTCTTTGTGGGCGGATCAAGCGGCAGCTTTGTACAAACGCTATCAACCGCTTCTGGATAAAATATATGATCAGGTGATCGTCGCTCACACGGAATTGGCTTTTGATGTGATGCAAACGACATTTGAAAACGGTATTTCGGTGATCGTTAACTACAGCGATACGGATTTTGTGCTTGGCGATGAAGTAGTCGTTGCAGGCGGTTTTACAGTACTTGAAGGAGGAGCGGCATGAAAACAAGAAAGCGCATGAGTTTAACCACACGCTTGTCGTGGACCGGTTTCTTGTTTATTACACCTTTTGTTTTGGGTTTTCTGTTTTTCTTTTTAGAGCCGCTGATCCAGTCCTTGATTTTTGCATTCAGCAAAGTGGAAGTCGGCTTAAGCGGATATGAAACCACGTGGACAGGCTTGGAGAAT
>JAZOQQ010000164.1:0-2734 GCA_045656165.1 Acutalibacteraceae bacterium | reverse complement strand
ACGATCCGACTTGACCGGACAACGTCACGACTTTACCGCCGAGTTCATTGACCTTTTTAACCGTACCCCAGGCCACGTTACCGAAACCGGATACCGCAAAGGTCTTGCCTTTGATATCATCGCCGAAGGATTTCAGCATTTCTACCGTGTAGTAGACAGCACCGAAACCGGTCGCTTCGGGGCGAATTAAGGAACCGCCAAAGGAAATGCCTTTGCCGGTCAACACGCCTTCGTAACGGTTGACGAGTCGTTTGTACTGACCGAACAGGTAACCGACCTCACGTGCGCCGACACCGATGTCACCGGCGGGAACGTCGGTATCCGGAACAACGTGACGATACAATTCCGTCATAAAACTTTGGCAGAAAGCCATGATTTCGTTATCTGACTTACCTCTCGGGTCAAAGTCGGAACCACCTTTGCCGCCGCCCATAGGCAGACTGGTCAGGGAGTTTTTAAAAGTTTGTTCAAAGCCGAGGAATTTGATGATGCTCAAGTTAACCGACGGATGGAAACGCAGACCACCTTTGTAGGGGCCGATCGCGCTGTTAAACTGTACACGATAACCGCGGTTGACCTGTACTTTGCCGGCATCGTCTACCCACGGTACACGGAACATGATAACGCGTTCCGGTTCCACTAAGCGCTCCAACAAAGCGGCTTTCTCATACTGCGGATTGGCTTCAATTACCGGACGTAACGAGTGCAACACCTCGGTGACGGCCTGGATGAACTCCGGCTGATCGGCGTTGTCGCGCGCTACTTTCTCTAAAACGGAATCAACATAAGACATTACGGATCTCTCCTTACCAAAAAAATCATGGAAACAGTATACCACACGCGTATATATAATGCAAGTATTTTGTTTGTAAATTTCAAAAATTCATTTTTTATCGCAAAATTACGGAAAAAGCATCGGTTTTTGAAGATTTTGCACTTTAGAATTGCAGAGGTTGCAAAATAAGACGGTGTGTGATACACTTGTCAAAGGAGTGAGGTGATACACGTTGAAGATTATGGCGGTCGATTTGGGATTGGTACGCACCGGCTTGGCGATTTCGGATGAAATGGAGTTGTTGGCTTCGCCGATCGGTACGATCACGCAACGGAATGCCGATGCTTTGGTAGAGCAGGTCGCCGAAATCGCCCGTGAGCGCAGTGCGGCGGCGATTGTGGTTGGGCTTCCACGCAACATGGACGGCAGCAAAGGTGAAAGTGCACAACGTGCAGAAGCGTTCGCAGGTCGATTGGGGGAGGCAACCGGTTTGCCGATCACGTTATGGGATGAACGTTTAACCACCATGTCGGCTATTGGTTATTTGAATGAAACCAATGTGCGCGGTAAAAAACGAAAAGCCATTGTTGATACGGTATCTGCTACCATTATTTTGGAGGATTACTTAAAAAGCCGCCGTTGATTATACGAACCTCTTATCACAGTTTACATATAGTGAAATAAGAGGTGATATCAATGGAGTGGACAACGATATACGTAAGCTCTGTCACCAATGCCATGCGCGGAAAAGCGACATTGGAACGACAGGGCTTTTCTGTTTATATGCAACGATCATCCCATGTGCAAAAAACCGACGGATGCGGTTATCAGTTACTTGTTAAAGGGGATGCCGCACGTGCTTTGGATGTCTTGACACGCGCTAAAATACGAGTGTTGCGAAGCGAGAGCGGAGGTGCGCAGCGGTGATTTATTTGGATAATGCTGCCACCACCTATCCGAAGCCGCCGGAAGTGCGACGCGCGATGGCAGAGGCGTTGGTGATGTACGGTGCCAATCCCGGACGTAGCGGGCATCGTTTGGCGATGCGAACGGCTGAGGCGATTTACGACTGTCGTATCGCGTTGGCGGATATGTTTGGGTTGCCCGAACCGTCCGGGGTAATATTTACCCCAAATTGTACGGTAGCATTGAATACGGTGATTAAGGGCTTGTTATCCGAGGGGGGACATGCCGTCATCAGCGATATGGAGCACAATTCGGTGATACGACCCTTGACTGCGCTGGCAAAACGTGGCGTCACCTTTACCGAAGTAAAAACCGACTGTGTAAACAAAGCGGATACTCTTCGCCGATTTGCCGCCGCCATACGTCCCGATACCAAACTGGTGTTGTGTACGCATGCTTCTAACGTATTAGGATGGCGATTGCCGATACGGGAGATCGGTTTTATGGCACAGAGCCGCGGAATTCCCTTTGCAGTAGATGCCGCGCAAAGCGCCGGCATTTTGCCGATCAACATGCAAGAGGAGAACATCAACTTTTTGTGTTTACCGGGTCACAAAGGTTTGTACGGGCCGATGGGAAGCGGTGCGATGTTGTGCAGAGGGGATTTTTTGTTAGAAACGCTTACGGAAGGGGGAAGTGGTAACGTATCTTTGCAGCGATCACAACCCTTGGATTTGCCGGAGCGATTTGAAAGCGGCACACTATCGGTTCCGGCGATTTACGGACTTAACGGTGGGGTAATGTGGTTAAAGCACCATGGGGATGGTTTGGCCGAACGAGAGTGTATACTCATGCGCCGCTTGTACGACTGTTTAGCCGTTATCCGTGGCGTTCGCATCTACACGCCGTATCCGTCGCTTGCATCAGCAGTTCCTATGTTGACGTGTAACATTGACGGTTTGCAAAGCGAAATGGTTGCAGAGGAATTAGATCGCCGTGGGATTGCGGTAAGAGCGGGCTTTCATTGTGCGCCGACGGCACACCGAAAAATCG
>JAZOQQ010000163.1:0-4971 GCA_045656165.1 Acutalibacteraceae bacterium | reverse complement strand
ACCGCTTGGCCTCCGACTTACCGACCGCATTTGTGTCACCCCCTGCGCCGACCGCGTGGCGGAGTGCCGTTATGCCGCGCGTGAAATTCGCCGCTTACTGCGTGAAAACGGCGGTCATTGCCGTGATTTTACCATTGTCACCCGTGACAGCACCGCTTACAGCGATCTGCTGGCATCTGCTTTGGAACGAGAGGGATTACCGTTCACTTTGGATCTGCGTGAACCCATCGTCACACAACCGCTCATTACGTTGATTGAATCGGCACTCGCCGCCGCTCTTTCATGGGACAGCACGGATATTTTGCGTTTGCTCAAGACCGGTCTCGCCGGTTTTTCCACCACCTCCGCGTCCCAACTGGAAAACTACGTGTTCTTGTGGAACATTCGAGGCAAGCAATGGAAAGTGCCGTTTACTGCCCATCCCGACGGAATGGGTGAAAAAGAAGACGAACGCTCTGCCGCCCGTCTTACCTACCTGAACATTCTCCGCCACCGTTTAGCCGAGCCGTTGATGCACCTGCAAACCAAACTGGCCGGCAACCGTACCGGTAAGGAATGCGCTGAAGCGGTATGGACCTTTTTACAAAACATGCACGTACCGCGCACCATCCGCTTAACCGTAGCGCGACTCAAAGCGGCCGGTGACATCCGCCTTGCCGAACAACAAGCGCGGTTGTGGGATCACACCGTAACGCTATTGGATAAATTTGCGGCGCTTACCACACCGGTGACCGCTGTACAATTTGCCGAACTGTTCCGTTTGGCAGTTAACAGCGAAGATCTCGGCAGCATTCCGTCTACGTTAGACGGTGTCAACGTTGGCGGTGCAGATCGTATTCGGTATGCCGCGCCAAAAACGGTGCTGATTCTCGGCGCGAATGAAGGTGTCTTCCCCGCCTACGTTTCAAGCGGAGGTCTGCTCAGCGACCGCGAACGTACGCGTCTGATCCAAGCCGGTCTGCCGATGACCGATCATGTGGATTTGCAGACCGCCGAGGAACGCTTTTACGCGTACGCCGCATTGGCGGCACCATCCGAACGATTGATTATCACCTACGCGCAAACGATCAGCGACGAGCCGCAAAAACCGTCGGCGATCGTGGATGCCGTAGACCGTCTGGTACCGCATCACGCTGTCGGTGAAGCCAACCGTTGCGGTGCCAGCGAATCCGAAGCCGATGCGTTTTATCGTTTATCGGCGCTGTGGCGCGAAGATTCCGCAGAAGCCGCTTCTCTGCGCACCGTATTTGACACGTTGCCCGCGTATGCCGATCGTTTGGCATCCCTGAGCCGTGCCGAAAACGGCTTTCATATGCAAGATGCCGCGCTCGCTCGTCGCTTATTCGGTGATGACATGCGCTTATCCGCCACTCAAATTCAATCGTATCACCGTTGCCGTTTTGCACATTTTTGTCAATACGGTCTTCGCATCAAGCCACGCAAACGCGCCGCACTCGATCCTGCGGAAAGCGGTACGCTGGCGCACGAGATCATGCGAACGCTGTTACCTGTGTACGCCGCGCGTCAATACGTCGGTTGTACCAAGAAAAGCGTGGCGAACGACGTGGCGGATGCCGTAACTGCCTACGTGCATGAAGCACTTGGCGGTGCCGGTGAGGAAAGCGCCCGTTTCCGCGGTCAACTCAAACAACTCATCCGCTATTGCGCGGAACTCATGTGGCGCGTCGTTCAAGAACTGCGCCAAAGCCGTTTTGTGCCGGTGGATCACGAATTGCCGTTCGGATACCGTCAAGACGGCAGTCTGCCCGCCTGGAAATTGACCGCCACCGACGGCAGTACCATCCGTGTGATCGGTAAGATCGACCGCGTAGACATTCACCGTGAAAACGGTGTTGATTACGTACGCGTGGTGGATTATAAAACCTATGACGAAAAATTCGAATTGTCCGAGGTACTCGGCGGTTCGGATATGCAAATGCTGATCTACCTCTTCGCCATCGGCGAGGTTGGCACCGCACGATACGGTAACACCTTGCCTGCAGGCTTACTCTACCTGCCTGTGCAACTTCCCATCGTCAAGGCGCAAAAAGATATCGACCCCGACGTTTTGGCGCGCGAACAACTCAAGACCATGAAAATGAACGGATTGCTCATCGACGATCCCGCCATTTTACGCGCGATGGAAACCGATCTCGGCGGTGTGTTTATTCCTGCATCCGCTACCAAGTCGGGTGCCTTGGGCGCGCGTTCATCGGTGGCCTCATTGCGCGATTTCGGTCGTTTGAAAAAACATATCCAACTGTTGCTTGACGATATGGTGTGCGCATTACACCGCGGCGCGATCGATGTACGTCCCGTCAGCGGTATCGTTGACGGTTGCCAACATTGCAAATATCACGATATTTGCTGTCACCAAAGCGGTGACCCCACACGCGAGTTGCAAAATTACTCGTTAGCACAGGCGCTTGACCGCTTACCCGAAAACGAGGAGGTGACCGACGATGGCGAAACGTGAATGGACACCGAAGCAAAGACAATGCTTTGAATGCCACGGCGGCACGTTGCTCGTCTCGGCGGCGGCCGGTTCGGGTAAAACTGCCGTGCTCATCAAACGCATCATGCAACGAATCACCGATGCGCAAAACCCGATCGATATTGATCGTATTTTGGTGGTCACTTTTACCAACGCCGCAGCAGCAGAAATGCGGCAACGGTTATCGGCGGCACTCACGGATGCCATCGCGGCCGATCCCGACAACTTGCGCCTGCAACAACAGCAAATTCTGCT
Source organism: Acutalibacteraceae bacterium (assembly GCA_045656165.1). GTDB lineage: Bacteria > Bacillota > Clostridia > Oscillospirales > Acutalibacteraceae > RGIG3009. The sequence goes on along the minus strand of JAZOQQ010000163.1, from coordinate 2,222 downwards.
TCCCCGTGCGACGATTTCCACGGTCGACAGTTTTTGCATCGGTTTGGTGCGTGAAAATTTCTCGCGCTTAAACATTTCACCGCTGTTCAAGATTGCCGAAAGCGGTCAATTGTTACTACTGCAAAAAGAAGCGCTGTCCGAAACCGTGGAAGCGTTTTACGAGCAAGCACATCCGGATTTTCTGCATCTTGCGAACATGTTCAGCGACGGTAAAAGTGATTACCGTTTGGCTGCCTTGATTGAAAAAGTATATACCTACACGCGCTCGTATCCCGATCCCGAAAAATGGCTTACCGACAGCGCCGCGCTGTATGCCGATACCGATCGCATCGCCGACACGGTTTGGGGCAAACTGGTACTGTCACACGTTTGCTTGTCTGCGGAACATGCCATCCGTTTGTGCGACGCGGCGCTGAAAACCGCGCAAAACGATCCGATACTGGTGGCCAAATATACGGCCGCCGTCGATCAGGATCGCGCCTTACTGGAAGCGGTTAAACGTGCCGCCGAAAACGGTGATTGGGACAGCACGTTTATCGCATTGAACGAGTTTACCGCATCTGCGCCCGATAAGCAGAAAGATTTCACCGACGTGGAAGCAAACGCCCGCATTCTGTCGTTACGCAAAGACGCGGAAAACACCGTGAAAGAACTGTGCAAACTGTCCTGCGGCGACGAAGCCGCCTGTCGTGACGATTTGCAGATCACCGCGCGACTCATTGCGCAACTGTTTGACATGGTGCGCCATTACACAGCGGTACTGGACGAGAAAAAACGCGCCGCCAACGTATTGGATTTTGCCGATACCGAACATTTGGCGTTAAAACTGCTGACCGAACCAACCGAAAGCGGACGTATCCCCTCTCCTCTTGCTCGTGAACTGGCAGAACAGTTTGACGAGATTTTAGTGGATGAATACCAAGATACCAACGCTGTGCAAGACGCATTGTTTTCGGCTTTATCGCGCGACGAACAAAACATGTTCTTTGTCGGTGACGTCAAGCAAAGTATTTACGCTTTTCGTCAGGCAATGCCGCAACTGTTTATTGACCGTCGCAACCGCTATCCCGAATTTGACGGCGAGCATTATCCCGCCACCATCACGCTGGGTAACAATTTCCGTTCGCGAAAAACCGTGACCGATATCGTCAATTTTGTGTTCCGTCAGATCATGACCGCACAAGTCGGCGGTATTGCGTATAACACCAATGAAGAACTGGTATTCTCGGCGCGCTACGACAAAGAGGATCCCGTTGAACCGTATGTAACCGAATGTATCGTGGTGGATGAAACGCGCTACGACAGCCGCAATCTGTCCAAAGACGAAGCGGAAGCGCACGTCATGGCGGAAGAAATTCTGCGTTTAAAGCGGGAAGCCGAAGTATTCACCGAGGAAGACAGCCCCAAGCGACCGTTTGCATACGGCGACTGCTGTATTTTATTACGCAGTCGCGAATCACACGCCGAAGCATACCGCAACGTATTGGAACAATACGGCATCCCCGTTGTCGCACAAACCAAAGGCGGGTTTTTTGAAGCGGCCGAGATCCGTTTAACGCTGTCGCTCCTGCGCACTATTGACAACCCGTTGTTGGATATTCCGTTCACGGCGGTGATGCTGTCTCCCATTTTTGCTTTCTCGCCCGACGATTTGGCGCGCATTCGTTTATACCGTCCCGATACCCCGTTATATATGGCGGCATCGGCGGCACGCCGCCATCCCGACGCGGCGTTGGCGGCGCGGTGTACGCACCTTTTGGCGTTGCTTGACCGTTACCGCACGTTGTCGGCGTTGTTGACCGTGGATCGCTTACTCAGTCGCTTATATGACGATTTGGCACTTCCCGAACTGCTGTGTGCTCGTTTTGGCGGTGAAGATCGCGCCGAAAATCTGCGTCGTTTACATGAGATGTGTGCCCGCTTTGAACAAGGCGGCTTCCGCGGCCTGTCGGTCTTTGTCCGTTATATTGACCGATTACAAGAACAGCGTCAAGATCTGCCTACCGCCTCCGGTAATGCAGCGGATGCCGTGCGCATCATGAGTATTCACGGATCCAAAGGTTTGGAATTTCCCTATGTCTTTTTGGCGGGATTATCGGTCGGATTTAATGACGATGACACCCGCCAGCCACTTCTTACCCACGCGCGCTACGGTATTGGCCTGACATTGCGCGATAACGAAACGCTGACACGGCATCCCACCTTGTCGCGACAAGGCGTTC
>JAZOQQ010000162.1:0-2546 GCA_045656165.1 Acutalibacteraceae bacterium | reverse complement strand
ATAATTTAGTTAGAATTAAACGGTTTTTAAGGATGATTAATTTTCAAAGATGTAAAATATCTGATCATCGCTATAAATGCATCAGCGCTTCCCTTGCGGGAATCCGAGTGATAAGTATACAATAATTTGAAAATTGCTATTTATTTTGTATAGTTGTTATGGTATAATATGTTTGTTCAATTTATTAAACGCCTCGTGTGAAACATTGTTTCACGGAAAGGAGCGGCTGTGCGAAAAGAATATATGGTGCAATGTCCGCCGATCTTAAAAGAATATTTGGGATATATGCAAACAATTAAAGGTCGTTCTGAAAATACAATTAATGAGTATTTTATTGATTTGCGCACGTTTTTAAGGTATATCAAAGAATTGCGCGGCCTTGTCCCCCCTGCTGTTTCCTCGGACGATATTTCAATTTTAGACGTTGATATAGGTTTGATCCGCACCGTTACCACGACTGATGTCTATGAGTATATGAATTATTTACGTAACGAACGCGGTAACTCTAATAAAACGAGAGCGCGTAAAACCAGTGCTGTGCGGATGTTTTTTCGCTATTTAACAGATTATTCTCATTACTTGGAATACAATCCGGTTAAAAATTTGGAAACGCCAAAGCCCAAAAAGTCTTTACCGCAATATCTTTCTCTGCAACAATCGGTAGCCCTATTGGGTAGCGTTTCCGGCGATTTTGCGGAGCGCGATTACTGCATGTTGGTTTTGTTCTTAAATTGTGGTTTACGTCGTGCCGAACTGGCAGGTATCAATCTTGAAGATATCAACAGTAGTGAACATACACTTCGCATTCGTGGTAAAGGCAACAAGGAGCGCATGCTATACTTAAACGACGCCTGTCAGCAGGCGATTACGCAGTATTTAAAGGTTCGTCCAAATGATGGCGTTAAAGATAAAAATGCCCTCTTTTTAAGTCGCTTAAAGAGTCGCATCAGCTTACAGGGTGTGCATTATGTTGTAAAAGGATACTTGGCTCACGTGGAGGGCGCTGAGAAAATGACAGCTCACAAACTGCGCCATACTGCCGCGACGTTGATGTATCAAAGCGGCGTTGATCTGCGCGTACTGCAAAACTATTTGGGACATGAAAATTTGGGTACAACCGAAATTTACACACATCTTTCCAGTGAACAAATTGAAAATGCCGCCAAACAAAATCCGCTATCACAAGTCACCATGCAAAAACACGGTAAAGACAAACCACTGGATGAACGCTGAGATATAACAGAAAGAGATGCCGTATACATACACGCGGCATCTCTTTTTTTAACGATAGGAACCCCATCAGGAAATTTTCAATTGCAAGCGGAATTTATCCGATATCATCGCAACAAACTCTGAGTTTGTTGGTTTGCCACGTTCGTTGTGGATGGTATACCCGAAATACGAATTAAGCACATCAATATCGCCTCGATCCCACGCAACCTCAATCGCGTGACGAATAGCGCGTTCAACACGCGAAGACGTAGTACCGTGTTTTTTGGCAACGGCAGGATATAGACGTTTAGTAACTGCGTTAATGATTTCCTCATCTTCAATAGCCATTAATATCGAATCACGCAAGTACTGATACCCTTTGATATGCGCCGGTACACCAATCTGATGTAAAATATCCGTTACACGAATTTCCAAATTGCCGGCGGTGCCTTGACGCATCATAGTCACGTTGCCACGTGTTGAAAAGCTGAGAATTCGAACCGCCATTTCATCGACATCAAACGGTTTCAGAAAATAATAATCGGCACCGGCTTCCAATGCCTCACGTTCTAACGTGGCGTTGTCGAAACCGGACATTACCATAAATTGCGGTATTTGCATAACGTTGGCAGCACGCACGCTGCTCATGACACCAATAGCATCCAAATGCGGCAAAAAGAAATCTAAAATGACAACATCCGGATGTTTTTGCGCAATGGCCTCTACAACTGTTTTCCCGTTTTTCTCTACGGTATCAACCTCTAATCCGTGGCTTCGCATCTTTGCAGCACACGGTATCCCAAAACTTTCGCTGTTATCCGCCAACAGCACCTTGATTTTCTTCTCCAAGTTACATAAACCTCCCAAATTATTTTGCCGGCAACATTAGATTACCATATTTTGGAAATTATTTCAAGTACTTGGAAATTATTTTTAAACTTTGTGCAATACGATAAAACAAAGGCGCTTTTGTGAGAGAAAAACAATAGTTTATATAAAAACGCATCTCGAAAAAAGGCAGAAAAACGCGAAAGAAGACGGAGATTGTCAACGGCACCGGAGTGCTTGTTTTGGATAGGCGCTTTGGACGATATCATGAAGCGCACGGCAAATCTTTTCTTAAATCTCGTTAAAAAAGGCGCTCAGCATAACTGAGCGCCTTAATTATAAATACCACAGATCTTCTTTGCCGGTTGATACCGCAAAAGCGCCGAGCTTTAAAGCGGTTGTTACCTCTTGTTTGGTTTCAATCAATCCGCCTGCGATCAATGGGATTGATCCACCCGCACAACGTTCAATGATTTTTCCGATTACACCGGGCATGATTTCAATTA
>JAZOQQ010000161.1:0-2561 GCA_045656165.1 Acutalibacteraceae bacterium | reverse complement strand
GCCTGTATCACGCTTATTATATGGTTCTTTAATCATATCTCCTGCAATTTCACCTTTTTCAAAGTGAAGAAGATACTTGAAACCACCTGTATGAATTTCAGCATCCATATATTCAGATGCATACTGTGTTGCACAGAGACCCAAGCCGTTAAGACCTAAAGAATACTCATAGTTTCCGCCGTCGTTGGTGTCATATTTACCACCTGCATACAACTCGCAGAAAACAAGTTCCCAGTTGTACCGCTCTTCTTTTGGGTTATAATCCACCGGAATACCACGGCCGAAGTCCTGCACTTCAATCGAACCGTCGTCATACCGCGTAGTAACGATCTTATTACCATGTCCCTCACGCGCTTCGTCGATCGAGTTGGACAAGATCTCAAACACCGCGTGCTGACAACCCTCTAACCCATCGGAACCGAAAATAACCGCAGGACGTTTCCGTACGCGGTCAGCACCTTTGAGCGAGGAAATACTTTCGTTATCGTAATTTGGCTTTTTGGTGGCCATATGCGCATTGCCCTCCTAAATATAGGGTTCTATCTTTACTATTTTATACCATATATAGCGGTTTCGTCAAGTTTGATTTTCAAGTCCAACATTTTCTTGTTAAAAAATTAAAATAATCGTAGACGAGCATCCGAAAAAGGTGTATAATGGTAACATTCTGTGCAAAGAAGGCGAATTGTTTGGCAGGCATCACACTTGAAGAAATGATTCATAGAGAAGCCGAGCAACAACTGGCAGTACAACGAAAGCGTAAACCGGAACGCCCCAAGACCAAAAAGTCGTGGATCCCGTTTGCGCTGGACGTGGTGATTGCCGGTGTATTGGTGTGCGTCTTCGCGCTGTTTCATCACGTATTGCCTACCGCTTTCGGTCCTTCACAAGATGTATTGCCCCCATCGGGCGATAATCCGACCATCAACGTCGGCAAACCCGACGAACCTGAGGATACCGTCAAACCCCCGTTCACCAAAGACGTGGTGGTAACCGAAAATTCCTATTCCAGCGAAAACATCGCCATCACCATTGAACAGCGCACCAAAGGCGAAGGTAACAATCGGATCACCTACTACGTTGCCGACATTCGTTTGAAATCGGTGGACTGCTTCCGCACCGCCTTCGCCAAGGATAAATTCGCCCAAAACACATTGGAAGATGTGGTAAGCATGGCGGATCGCCACAACGCGATTCTTGCCACCGCCGGTGACTTCTACGGCTGGAACCCCGGTCGTACCGTCATCCGCAACGGCACCGCCTATCGCGACGGCACCTCCGACAGCGACGTGTGCGTGTTGTACCGCGACGGCAGTATGAAGATTTTCTATAAAGGCCAGCCGTTCAACGCCCACAACGAAGTGGAAAACGGCGCATGGCAGGCCTGGAGTTTCGGCCCCTCTTTATTTGACAAAGAAGGCGAACCCATCACCGCCTATCCGGCATACAAATACATCGAAGGTAAGCACCCCCGTTGCGCGCTCGGCTATTACGAGCCGGGGCACTACGTTTTCGTTTTGATCGACGGTCGCGATGAGGGCTATTCCGACGGTATGACTATCGGCGAGACCTCCGCGTTGATGAAAGAACTGGGCTGTACCGTTGCCTACAACCTCGACGGCGGCCGTTCCGCCCAGATGGTCTTTAATGGCGAGATGCACAACCAACCCTACAAAGATGGCCGCAAGACAAGCGACATTCTGTATATCGGCGAACCGATCACAGACGAGGAGGCGGAAAAACCGTGAAAAAACACATTCCGAGCATCGTGATCCACACCATCTTCATACTGATCTTGGTGCTTGCCACGATACTGGTGGTGGATGCTATCAGCCCGTCGATGCACTTTTGGAACAATGCGCTTACCAAAGCAATCGTCGGCATCTTCTGCTTGATTTCCGCCGGCAGCGCCGTTTTACTCCGCGCCGTCTACCGCCGCTGATAAGAAAACAACAAAGCCGCCGCAGGATGAACCTGCGGCGGCTTTTTATCGTTTCATCCCTCGATTTTCACCAGTTTGAACTCCAGTGTTCGGATCAACTCGAAAACGGTATCTTTTTCCTCTTTCGTATACTCCATCTCGCATTCATAGCCGTACACTTCCCATAAACACACCCCGCCGCCGGACAACGGGCCGTTTGCCGGAAAATAATCCACCCGCACCTCGGTGCCGTCTGCCTTTGCAAAACTCTCGTCGGTTTTCATACCCTCTATTTTACGGCTTTTACTCGGCGCAAAATGGACGGTGTAGGTATGATCACCCTTTTTCAGAACGACCGTCGGCGATTCTAACGTTGCCAAACAAATCTGTTCCAGCGTGTAACCCTCCGGTATCACCGGCACCAAATACTCACGGTCTTTCAAAATGTTTTCGAACGTTTCCTCGTGGAAATACATCGTACCGTCGTATTCCTTTTTGCTGAAAATGGTGCGCAACGTTGCTTCATCCGCCGATCCCAAAAAATCGCAATACGCCTCCACCGTCGAAAACCGTTTATACACCTGCGCGTAACTCACAAACCGCGAAGCGGTAGTAGTCGTGGTATTGGCTTGAGAAGAGT
>JAZOQQ010000160.1:0-5411 GCA_045656165.1 Acutalibacteraceae bacterium | reverse complement strand
CCGGTGGTATAGGCATCGGACAATTCAATAAACTTAAACTCCCAACTGGACCACAAGATGATTTCTTCTGCAAAACGAGACAGGTGCATCATCAAGATGGAAAACGCACCAAGCAGTTCTGCGCTGAAGTCACGGTCGGACACGCCATCCAAACTGTTAAGGCAGATGTCATCAAAACCGAGTTTCTCCGCTTCAAAACGGCGGTCAGTCTCGTAGGTGGTGCCTGCCAATGCGCAACAACCGATAGGGGAAACATTCATGCGTTTACGGCAATCTGCCAAACGGTCAAGATCGCGTAATAACATCATGGCATATGCCATCAAATGATGACCGAATGTGATCGGCTGAGCACGCTGCAAGTGCGTATACCCCGGCATGATGGTATCTTTATACGTTTCCGCTTTTTCGATGATCGCTTGCAACAGATCGCGGATCAATCCCGTGATCTCATCGATCTCGTCGCGTAAATACAAGCGGATATCCAGTGCTACCTGATCGTTACGGCTACGAGCGGTGTGCAATTTTTTACCCACGTCGCCCAGTCGCTCAGTCAACACTTGTTCCACAAACATGTGAATGTCCTCACATTCCATGTCAATGGCAAGTGTACCGTTGTCGATATCCTCTAAAATTGAGGTTAAACCGTCAATCAGTTGTTCGGCATCCAACGTGGTGATGATTCCCTGTGCCGCCAACATAGCGGCGTGGGTCATGCTACCCGTGATGTCCTGACGATACATGCGGCTGTCAAAACGGATTGATGAATTGAAATCGTCTGCCAGTTTTTCGGTTGTACCATCGGTTCTGCCTGCCCACATTTTGGCCATGACGTTTTGCTCCTTTTGGATAACTTATTTTTTACCGTCAACCATTGCCTGAACCGCGATCGGCAGACCATACAGGTTGATAAAGCCGGCGGCGTCCGCCTGATTGTAATCGCTTTCGCCGAAAGTGGCAATCTTTTCGCTGTACAGCGTGTAAGGACTCCACACGCCCGCGTTGATAATATTGCCTTTGTAGAGTTTCAAACGAACTTTACCGGTAACGCGCTCCTGCGTTTTATCGACAAAAGCGGAGAGCGCTTCGCGCAACGGCGTAAACCATTGGCCGTTGTATACGAGTTCGGCAAAGGTGATAGACAGGCGTTGCTTTTCGTGTAACGTCATCTTATCCAAGCAGATGCTTTCGAGTACGCTGTGTGCTTTGTAGAGGATGGTACCGCCGGGAGTCTCATACACACCGCGGCATTTCATACCAACCAAACGGTTTTCTACGATATCGATGATGCCGATACCGTTTGCACCGCCCAGTTCGTTAAGTTTCAAAATGATGTTCTTAGCACTCATTTTTTCGTCGTTCAAAGCAACCGGCACACCTTGTTCGAACTCAACCGTTACGTACGTCGGTGCATCGGGCGCGTTGACGGGGGAAACTCCCATTTCCAAGAAGCCGGGCTTTTCGTACTGCGGTTCGTTACCGGTATCTTCCAGATCCATGCCTTCGTGGGAAAGGTGCCACAGATTTTTGTCTTTGGAGTAGTTGGTTTCGCGGTTAATCTTCAACGGAATATTATGTGCTTCGGCGTATTCGATCTCTTCTTCACGGGATTTGATATCCCACTCACGCCAAGGCGCAATAATCGGCATGGTCGGTGCAAAGTGCTTGATGGCCAATTCAAAACGCACTTGGTCGTTACCTTTACCGGTGCAACCATGGCAGATCGCATCTGCATTTTCTTTGATAGCGATATCCACCAATCCTTTGGCGATACAAGGGCGTGCATGGCTGGTGCCGAGCAGATAGTCTTCGTACACTGCGCCGGCTTTCATGGTCGGGATGATGTAGTTATCCACGTAATCATCCGTTTGATCCAACACGTACAGTTTCGAAGCGCCGGTTTTCAGTGCTTTCTCTTCCAAACCGTCTAACTCGTCTGCCTGTCCCACGTTGCCGGAAACCGCAACCACTTCGCAGTTGTTGTAGTTTTCTTTTAACCACGGAATGATGATGGACGTGTCCAAACCACCGGAATACGCCAAAACGACTTTTTTGATGTTCTCTTTATTCATTGCTATTCAACCTCCGCAAAGATTTAATAAATATGTTTTGTATTATACCTTTTAAAAAGCAACTTGTCAACTAAATTTGAATAAATATTCACCTTTTGTTAAAAGTGAACACAAGAGTAAAAAAGCTGTATGGAATTCTGTGAAATATTACGATTATTTTGTTTGCGGTCAATTGTTTCTTGGAAAGAACGCGTCACATTAAAAAGTTGATACAGGCATAAACGTATTCGAGAAACGTTTAAAAATGAAAAAATATTCACAATATTCACTCTGCTGAAAATACGTGACAAATGAAGATGTATGTGTTAAAATCAAAGTGGAATATTTTAAATAGAGGCGATTTACGGTGGAGTTTTTCGTGGATTGTTTACGGATCATGGACGCTTCCATGACAGTACCGACGATGTACGGTTGGTTTCATTTGTTGTGGCTTGCCTTAACGGTGGTGATAACCGTTTTTCTGTGTGTTTATCACAGCCATGATTCACACGAACGTGTACGCAATATCGTGTTTTGGACATCGGTTGCCGTACTGTTGTTGGAATTGTATAAAATGGTTAATTATAGTTTCGGCTACAACACAGGTGTTGCGATCTTTGATTTTGAATGGTATGCGTTTCCGTGGCAGTTTTGTTCTACGCCGATGTATGTTGGCTTTTTGATGGGGTTACTAAAAAAGGGAAGAGTGCACGATGCTTTGGCGGCGTATTTGGCAACGTATGCGATCTTTGCCGGTATCTGTGTCATGCTGTATCCTTCAACTGTCTTCATATCCACCATTGGCATTAACATTCAAACGATGATCTGCCATGGTTCCATGATCGTATTGGGCGTATATTTAATTGCCAGCGGATATGTGAAAGCAGAGCATAAAACCATTTTAAAAGCGTTACCTGTTTTTGCGGCAGTCGTGGCCATAGCAGCTATCGCCAATGAGATCGCTTACCTCAGCGGTTTGCTGGAGACTGATACGTTTAACATGTTCTTTATCAGCCCGCACTGTGAGCCGTCACTTCCTGTGTATTCTTTGGTTCAAGCGGTAGTTCCGTTTCCGTATTGCTTAGTGATTTATATTTTGGCTTTTTCTTTGGCAGCATATCTAATGTTGTTGATCGCTATGGGAATTCGTAAAATAGTTAGCATTGTAAAGCGCTAACCGAGGGGAGATTTAGCTTATGTTAAAAAAACTGTTACTTATCTTTTTGTGCATATGTATGTTGGTTGCCGGCATAGGTTGTGGGCCAAAAACGCCATTTCAAGCGGAATATGAATTGCTTGGTGTACCGCAGGACGAAAGTTTGATCGGCGGTTTTATCGCCGCGTGTACGTGGGATATTGAGGTGTTGGGGGGTAAAATCTTTATTGGAGCCGGCGACTACGATAAAAACCATGGTCCTATTGATATGTGGGCGTATGATATCGCCAAAAAGTCATGGGCAAAAGAAGGACGGATGCCGGATGAGCAGATTGGCCGTTTATTGCTGATTAACGACACTTTATACGCGCCGGGTTATGATCCCAGATCTTCTTGGGAAATGGGGAACTACTATACCTATTCCCGCGAGGAAGAGGCATGGGAGATCAACCGTGTATTGCCCGGTGGAGTACATAATTTTGATCTCATTAAATTTGACGGTAAGTTATTTGCCGGATTAGGTGCTCTATCTGCCGATTCTCCGATTGTGTGCAGTACCGATGAGGAAACGTGGGAAAAAGTTGCTCTTATAAAAGATGGAAAACCTCGTGATTATCACGACGGTATTCAGATCCGTGTTTATGACTTCTTTGTTCAAAATGATGTTTTATACGCTTACTTTTATTTGTATTCGGAAGTCGAAGTGGCCAAGGAAATCTATCGCTATGACGGGGAAAAATTTGTGTACCATAGTGATATGATAAAGAATATGAAGGCGAATAAACAGACCTATGATTTTATCAATCAAAAATTGCAATTCAAGGATAGTCAATATATTGCAAACGGGTATTTATACAAAACGACGGATATGAAAACAGCTGAAAAAATCGATCTGGGTGACAATATCGAGGTGAGCGATCTACGCGTGATACGCAATAAACTTTACGTGCTTTGCAACGAAAAAATCACCAAAGAGGATGGCGGTGAAGAGTTTCGCGTATCGGTGCTCCGCAGTAAAGATGGGGTAGAATTTAGCGAAGTTTTTCATTTTAACTTTCCGGTACGTGCACTGAGTTTTACGTATCATAACAAACAGTTTTATTTTGGAATGGGATATGGTAAAAACACCAATGAATATATTTTTGAAAACGGCAGCATTTTAGCTGTCAAATACGCCGCCTAACAAAAAAGCCCGATCACACACAGTGATCGGGCTTTTTTAATGTTAGATAACGTCCTCGACGTTTCCTGTTCGAACTGCTTCAAAATCTTCCACGATTTCATTTGAGGGAGCTTTCGTAAGCAACGAGAACACCACAATGCAAATAGCCGAGAAAATGAAAGCGGGCAAGAGCTCGTATATCGCAAACACGCCGCCGAGTTTGCTGATGACCAGTTTCCAAAGGAAGACCATGCCGCCACCGCCAATCATACCGGCAATCGCACCGATCTTGTTGGTACGCTTCCAGAAGAGCGAAAACAAGACCAACGGTCCGAATGTAGCGCCAAATCCTGCCCATGCAAACGATACGATTGAGAAGATAACGCTGTCTTCATCCAAAGCGATTAAAATACCGATAACGGTCAACGCAAGCAACGTGATACGCGTGATCAACATAACCTGCTTGTCGGTTGCGTTCTTTTTGCACACGCCTTGGAAAATGTTTTTTGCAAAAGCAGATGCGGCAATCAGCAAGTACGAATCCGAAGAACTGATAGTGGCTGCCAAAATACCGGCCATAACGAAACCGGCAATTATCGGCGGCAGAGAATGGGTGGACAAGGTGATGAAAATGTTTTCCGCTGAGGATTTGGTTAAGTGCTCAACGGGGTACAGATGGCGACCGATGATGCCAATAAACACGGCAACTGCAAGCGAGATAACCACCCAGACGGTCGCGATGCGACGGGAACGTTTAAGCTCGTCTTCTTTTCGGATCGCCATAAAGCGCAAGAGTACTTGAGGCATGCCGAAGTAGCCGAGGCCCCAAGCTAAAGTGGAGCAGATCGTGAAGAAACTGTAATCTTTCGCTTCGTTAAAAAGCGGTTGACCGGCTTGTCCGATTTGTTGCACTTTATCCACAACATTAGGATCGGCTATTCCGAAAAATTCAAAGAAGCCGGGAATGTTCCGAGCATTATCCAATACCGCGCCCATGCCGCCTGCTTGAACTGTGCTGGTGGCCAGAATTACGGTCCAAGCGATA
>JAZOQQ010000159.1:0-12197 GCA_045656165.1 Acutalibacteraceae bacterium | reverse complement strand
CATGGCTACGATCCGACTTCAGACCGAACGCAGTCAGTTCCAAAACCGTGATACCGCGATGGGTATGTTGAAAGCCAAACTCATGAAGATCAAAGAGCAGGAGCACTTGGATCGCATCGAGGATATCAAAGGCGTGCAGGCGCAGATCGCGTGGGGTAACCAAATCCGTTCCTACGTGTTTATGCCGTATACGCTCGCGAAGGATCATCGCACGGGGTATGAAATGGGAAACATCAATGCGGTGATGGACGGCGAACTGGATGGCTTCATCAACGCGTATTTAACGGCACAGGCAAATGGCACGTTAGAGGGTTGACTTTTACATTTTGGACGAAGGAGTTGACTTTTTCGCCAAATCTGTTATACTGATAAAAGTGCCCAAAAACAGTTGAAAAGAGGGATTACATGGACTTCCAACTGATTGCCGATCATTTTGGGATAGCCGGAACGATCGTGCATACCGAGGAGATCCATTCGGGGAATATCAACCGCACGTTTTTGGTGGCGGTGGATGACGGAACTTGCCAAAAAGAGTACGTCTTTCAAAAGATCAACACGTTTGTGTTCAAACAGCCCGAAGCGGTTATGAGCAATATTTTGAACGTGACGTGCCATATTAAGCAGAAATTGACGGCGACGCACGGCGCGTACGACCGTCGCGTGCTGTCGTTCTTGGTGGGCGATGACGGAAAACCGTATTATTACACCGCCAGCACCGAGCATTTCTGGCGCGTATACGAGTACATCGATCAAGCGGTTGCGTTTGATTTGGTGGAGAAGCCCCAACATTTTTATGAAGCGGGCCGCTCGTTCGGCGAGTTCCAAGGATGGTTGTCGGATTTTCCGGCGCAGACGCTCGCGGAGATCATTCCGAACTTTCACAACACGCCTGTGCGGTATGAAACGTTCCGTCGCTCGGTAGAAGCAGACGTGAAAGGTCGTCGCGGCGGCGTGGAGGAGGAAATTCGGTTTTTGCTGGAACGCGAAAGCGAGTGCGGTGCGATCACCGAAAAACTCGCAACGGGTGAGATTCCGTATCGCGTGACGCACAACGATACCAAAATCAACAACATTTTGTTTGACGTGAAAACCGAAAAGGCCATTTGCGTGATTGATTTGGATACCGTTATGCCGGGTTCGGCTTTGTATGATTTCGGTGATGCGGTGCGTTACGGCGCTTCGACCGCCCGCGAGGACGAGCGCGATTTGAGTAAAGTGACGATCAATACCGAGTTGTACGAGCAGTTTACCAAAGGATTCTTGGAATCAATGGGTGACTCCATGACGGCGGCGGAAAAGGCGTTACTGCCGCAAAGCGTCAAGATCATGACGTTGGAGTTGGCAACACGGTTCTTGGCCGACTATTTGGATGGCGACGTGTATTTCAAAACGAACAGCAACGACCACAACTTAGTGCGTGCGCTGACACAGATTCAACTGGTACGCGATATGGAAGCCAAGTGGGAGACGCTCCAAGCGATCACCGCGAAATATTGTTAAGTACATAAAAGCACCGCTGAGGCGGTGCTTTTTTTGTGGTTTTGGTGGTTGTATTTTGGCTGATGATATGATATAGTAATAGTAACTATGTGAGGAGGGGATGCGAATGGATAACCGACCGATCGGGGTATTTGACTCCGGTTTAGGCGGATTGACGGTGGTACGTGAGTTGCGCCGTTTGATGCCGCAGGAAACGATCGTGTATTTCGGGGATACCGGCCGTGTCCCTTACGGTTCGCGCAGTCCGCAGATCATCAAGCGGTATGCGGCGCAGGATTGCCGCTTGTTGCTTGACAGCGACGTAAAGTACATCATTGCTGCGTGCGGCACGGTAAGTTCGGTGGCGGCTGATGTGTTGGACGCGTTGCCGGTGCCTGCCATGGGCGTGGTGGAAGCGACTGCCGAGCAGGCGCTTGCTGTGACCAAGAACGGACGCATCGGTGTGTTGGGAACGTCGGTAACGGTACGTTCGGGATCGTTTGAAACGGCGCTGAAAGCGCATCGCGCGGATGTGCAGGTGTTCGCACAGGCGTGTCCCGTACTGGTCACATTGGTGGAAAGCGGCTGGATCGAGGAAGACAATGCCGCGACCGAAGCGGTGGTACGGCAGTATTTGGAACCGCTCATGCGTGAGGATATTGATACGCTGATTTTGGGATGTACGCATTTTCCGTTGCTCAGTCCCATTTTTGCCAAGGTGTTGGGTGATCGCGTGACATTGGTCAGTTCCGGCGAAGCCACGGCGAAACGCTGTGCACAGGTGCTGACCGCGAAGGGTATGTTGGCAAACGGCGAAGGCGGGTGTCACTTTACCGTCAGCGATCGGCCGTATAATTTCCGCAAGGTAGCCGAGATGTTTTTAGGACAGACGGTACAGGACGACGTGCGGCAGGTCAATCCGGAGGATATGGGCTGAATGAACGTAGAAGTAACCATGACGTCGCGTGTGACGGTGGACGGTGAGTGCGAAGAATCACGGCTCACGGCCAATGGCACGTTGACGCGTGCGGACGAGGCGGTCACGTTGCGGTATACCGAAGCGGAGGGCGCCGACGTGTGTGTGGCGGTACGGCCGACACAAACGGTGATCGAGCGCCACGGTGAAGTCCGTTCGCAGATGTTATTAGAAGAAGGGAAACGGCATTTATGCCGTTACGAAACGCCGTACGGGCGGCTGATCTTACACGCGCAGGCAACGCGGTTGCGTTTTGCGATGAACGAGGGGGTCGGCTGTTTACAGGCGGCGTATACGCTGGAGATGAGCGGGGCTCTGACACAGCACGAAATTGAAATCACGATCAAGGAAGTGTCACCATGTTGACGATTATGCAAACAGCACAACAACAATTGCGCGCTGCGGTAGAAGCGGCGGTGCGGGAGGCGATCGCGGCGGGCGATCTGCCGGAAGCGGCGTTGCCGGAATTTGTGGTAGAAGTACCTGCCGACCGTACGCACGGCGATTTCGCGGCGAATGCGGCAATGGTATCGGCACGCGTTTTCCGCAAAGCACCGCGTCAGATCGCGGAATGCTTGGCGGCGCATTTGAAGTTGGAAGGGACGTATCTGGACCGCGCCGAAGTGGCGGGACCGGGATTTTTGAACTTCTTTCTGTCGCCGCGCTATTACGCGGATATTGTCGCACAGGTCATGGAACAGGGCGCGGCTTACGGACGCAGCGATTACGGCGCAGGGCAAAAGGTGATGGTGGAATTCGTGTCCGCTAACCCGACCGGCCCGATGCACATGGGTAACGCGCGCGGCGGTGCGCTGGGCGATTGCTTGGCGGCGGTGCTGGAAGCGGCCGGCTATGAGGTGTGGCGCGAGTTTTACATTAACGATGCAGGCAACCAAATTGATAAGTTCGGCTTGTCGCTGGATGTGCGGTATCAGCAACTGTTTAAAGGTGAGGATGCCGTACCGATGCCGGAGGATGCGTACCATGGCGATGATATTCGCGAACACGCAAAAGCGTTTGCCGCGATGCATGGGGATGCGTATTTGGCAAAGGACGAGGCCGAGCGCCGCGCGGCGTTGGTGGCTTATGCGTTGCCGCTGAATATTGAGAAGATGAAAGCCGATATGGCGAAGTACCGTATCGTGTACGATCGCTGGTTCACCGAGTCTACGCTGCACAACGACGGAGAAGTGAAAGAGGTCATTGACATCTTGACCGAGCGCGGTTTAACGTATGAAAAAGACGGCGCGTTGTGGTATAAAGCGGGCGAATTCGGCGAGAAATATCAGGCGAAAAAGCACATGAACCGCGACGGTGTGGAAGAAGGCATCAAGGATGAGGTGCTGGTACGCGCGAACGGTAATCCGACGTATTTTGCGGCGGATATTGCGTATCACCGCAACAAATTCTTGCGTGGTTTTAACACCTGTATTGACGTGTGGGGTGCTGACCACCACGGTCACGTGGCGCGTATGAAAGGCGCGATGGATGCCATCGGCTTGTCGGGTGACGATCTGCAGGTCGTGCTGATGCAGTTGGTGCGCTTGATGCGTGACGGTGAAGTGGTGCGTATGTCGAAACGGTCGGGCAAAGCGATTCAACTTGCCGATCTGTTGGACGAAGTGCCGGTGGATGCGGCGCGGTTCTTCTTTAACCTGCGCGAAGCATCGACACAGATGGATTTTGATTTGGGGTTGGCGATCGAGCAGTCGTCGTCGAATCCCGTGTATTACGTGCAATACGCGCACGCGCGGTTGTGTTCTATTTTCCGCACGGTAGCGGAGGATGGTGTAACGCTCGGCACGCCGACACAGGACACGTTGTGCTTGCTTACCCAGCCGGAAGAGCGCGAACTGATCCGTCATTTAGCGGCGTATGCGGCGACGGTGGTAACCTGCGCGAAAGAACGTGATCCGGCGGGCATGACGCGGTATGCACAGGAATTGGCAACGTTGTTCCACAAGTTCTACAACGCGTGCCGTGTGCGCGGTGTGGAAGCCGATTTACAGCAAGCGCGTTTGGCGCTGTGCGAGGCCACTCGTGTGGCGTTGCATAACGTGCTCACGATGCTCAAGATTGACGCTCCCGAAAGCATGTAATCGGTGGTTAAGGTAAAACAAAAAACAAAGGCGGTCGGTGAAAACTGCCCGCCTTTTTCGTTGACACAGGGAAAAGGACGTGAAGAATCCAAATGGAACTTTTGTCGTATGTGTTAAGTGTGACGGGTACGGTTTTGCTATGCACACCGTCGCTATTAAAAGGCAAGGATATGCGGCTGATTTTATTATTGGTCTTTTTATCCAATGTCAGTATCGGGTGCAGTTATTTGTTAGTCGGTGCGGCGAACGGCGCGGTATCGTGTGCGGTGGGTGCGGTGCAATCCATCGTTAATTATTTCTTTGACCGCAAGAACAAACCACTTCCGTTGTGGCTGATTTTGGTGTATGCCGCGTCTTTTACGGTTGTGAACATTGTGGCCTTTTCGCAGTTCGCGGATATTTTTTCGTTGCTGGCTTGCTGGGCTTTTGTGTTGTGCATTGCTCAGAAAAACGGCAAAAACTTCCGTATATGGACGCTGGTGAACGCCGTGATGTGGTTGACTTACGACATCGTCAGTTTGTCGTTTGCGCCGATTATCACCCATGCGTTCCAGGTGTGCGTGGTGCTGTTTGGTATGCTGATGCACGACCGAAAACGGAACAAAGAATAAAACGGAGTACGATAATCTGCCTAAAACAGCGTTTTTTGCCGGCTAATGTGTTAAAAAGCCACGGTACGCAAAAAAGCGCCTGATCATTTGATCAGGCGCTTTTGTTTTGGATGTTAGACGGGTTTGACGTCGAAAGAGTTGGCGATGGCGGTGCGGCCTTCTTCCAGCGAAGCAAATTCGTGATTCGCGAGCATCTGCGCGAGCAGGTTGCCGAGCGCGGTCGCTTCGATGGGACCGGCGTATACCGCTTTGCCGGTGGCTTTGGCGGTGAGTTCGTTTAAGTAACCGTCCTGACAGCCGCCGCCGACGATGTGCAGGCGGGAATAGGTGCGGCCGGTGATTTCTTCCATTTGACGAACGGCTTTGCCGTAACAGGTGGACAGACTCAAGTAAATGACTTTGGCCACTTCGCCCACGGTTTCGGGAACCGCTTGCCCCATTTCGGCACAGACGGTTTTCACCATGTCGATCATGCTCTTGGGAGCCAAGAAACGCATATCGTCAACGTCCACCACCGAGGAGATGTTCGCTTCGCGTGCCATGTCACTGATCTCACCGAAGCCGTATTGGTTGTTGAGCTCGCGTTTGACCGATTGCAACATCCACAGACCCATGATGTTTTTGAGGTAACGGAAACGGTAGTTGACACCGCCTTCGTTGGTGAAGTTGAGCTTACGGCTGGCTTCGGAGCAGTTGGCGGTCATGGATTCTACACCGAGCAACGACCACGTGCCTGAACTGATATACAAGAAATCGTCGTCGTTCGCGGGAACGGCGGCAACCGCCGAGCCGGTGTCGTGCGTGGCGGGCAGGACGACACGGCAGTTATAGCCGATTTCCGCCGCCATCTTATCGCTGAGCATGCCGACAAATTCGCCCGGTAACTTAAGTTCACGGAACAAGTGACGCGGGAAACCGAGTTTGTCGAGCAATTCGCCGTCCCACTGTTTGGTTTCGGCGTTGACCAAGTTGGTGGTGGTGGCGAGCGTGTATTCGTTGACCGCGTTGCCGGTGAGCAGATAATGGTAATATTCGGGCGTCATCAAGAAATATTCCGCTTGTTCAAGCGCTTCGGGGTTGGTCTGTTTGACACTCATGAGTTGGTAGATGGTGTTATACAGTTGTTTTTGAATGCCGGTGCGGGCATACAGTTCCGTTTCGGGAACGCAGGCGGATACCAAGGTGTCCATGCCTTCGGTGCGGCTGTCACGGTAGGCGAACGCGTCGTCAAGCATGTTGCCCTCTTTATCCAACAACACGAAGTCGACACCCCACGTGTCAATACCCATGGAATAGGGGATCTTGCCCGCCGCGGCGCATTTTTTCATACCCTCGACGATGCCGCCGAACAGGTGCGCCGTGTCCCAACACAGATGCCCGTTTTTCTCCACCAAACGGTTTTCAAACCGATGCATTTCTTCCAGCACGATTTTGCCGTTTTCCAAATGCGCGAGGATGTGACGGCCGCTGGAAGCGCCGATGTCTACCGCTAAATAATACGTTGCCATATATACAACTCCTTTATCATCAAGTTACAGCGTCAGTATACCAAACTTTACCGCAAAACGCAAGAGCTTTTGTTGACAAAACGCGTTGAGTGCTGTATTATTGTATTAGTACAGTAGTACAGGAGGAGGGTGTGTATGGGTTGGAAGCCGGATCGTAAGCGGCCGATCTGTCCGCAGATCTGTGAGCGGGTATGCGTGCGGATCGCGCGCGGCGAGTTAGAGCCGCACGGGCGAATGCCGTCGGTGCGTGAGTTGGCGGTGGAATTGGGTGTCAATCCAAACACGGCGCAACGGTCGTTTGAATTGTTGGAACAGCAAGGTGTGTTGTATTCGGTGCCGGGAACGGGATGGTACGTGTCGGCGGATACGGCGGTGGCGCAAAGCACCGTACAGGCGATCATTGCCGATAAAACGCGGCTGTTTTTTGAAGAAATGTTCAACTTGGGGCTGGGTACCGATGCGGTGAAGCAAACGATAAAGGAGTGGCAGTATGAGTGAGATTTTACGCGTGGAACAAGTCAGTAAGCGATACGGATCACTCGTGGCACTGGACGCGGTGGATCTGACGCTGGAAAGCGGGCGCATTATTGGTCTTTTGGGCCCGAACGGTTCGGGAAAAACGACGCTGATCAAGTTGATAAACGGGTTGTTGACTCCGACGAACGGCACGCTTACCATTTGCGGCATACAGCCAAGTGTCAAGACCAAAGAGATCGTGGCCTATTTGCCGGATAACAGTTTTTTAAACGGCTGGATGCGCGTGGAACAGATCGTGGATTTCTATGCGGATTTTTATGCGGATTTTGATAAAGCCAGAGCGTATGAGATGTTAAGTGCCTTGGATATTTCACCCAAAAAACGACTTAAATCGCTTTCAAAAGGTAACAAGGAAAAGGTGTGCCTGATTTTGGTGATGAGCCGTCGGGCGCGGTTGTACGTGTTGGATGAGCCGATCGCGGGCGTGGATCCGGCGGCGCGCGATTATGTGATCTCCACTATTTTAAACAACTATAATCCCGAAGCGACGGTGCTGATCTCGACGCATTTGATTGCGGATATTGAACAGATTCTCGACGAAGTGGTGTTTATCAACGGTGGGCACATAGTGCTGCACAAGACGGTGGAAGAAATCCGTACCGAAAACGGTAAGAGTGTGGACGAACTGTTTCGGGAGGTGTTCAAATGGTAAGGAAGTTGTTAAAACACGAATTGTCGGCGATGGGCCGCGTGATCGTGTTGGTACAGGGAATCCTGTTGGTTGCCGCTACGTTTATGCGGGTGTTGTTGTGTTTTGAAACGGATCACGTGGTGTACGAGATCGTGTCGTTCTTCGCGTGGTTGGTATACGGCACGGCGGTACTCGGCTGTTTGCTTGTGCCGTTGGTGATGGGGATCATTCGGTATTACCGCAACTTATTTACCGCCGAAGGGTATTTATCGTTTACGTTGCCTGTCACGCCTGCACAACATATCGTGGTGAAAACGGTGGCGGCGCTGGTTTGGGAAATCGCATCGTTTGTGACGGTGCTGGTGTCGCTGTGTATCGTGATGTTGGGCGAGGTGTTCCGCGAAGTGATGCTGGCGGCGGGGTATTTACTGCGTCAAATGCCGTCGGAAATGGTCTATCATTTGGTGGGGTGGATCGCGGAAGCTGTGGTGCTTTTCGCCTTGGTATTCGTGGGTGAAGTCCTGCTGTATAACGCGTGTATTTCGGTGGGACAGTTGGCTCGCAAAAATCGCATTTTGCTTGCGTTTGGCGTGTATTTCGGGTATTACGTGGTGATACAGATCGTTGAAACGGTGCTGATGGTGACGTTGGCGTTGCTTGAAGATCAGTTGCCGTGGGACGACTGGGTGATGGCGATGATGGAACATCCCTGTTTGACAGGGCATCTCGCGATGGGTGTGCTGATCGTGTTCGCGGCGGTTTTTGCCGGTATTTATTTTATGATCTCGCACACCATTATCCGCAAACGACTGAATTTGGAATAAGGGGGCGGCAACATGAAAAACGGAAAACGAATGGTAGCGATTTTACTGCTTGCGGGCGTTTTGTGCTTGTCGCTCGGCGGTTGCAAGGCGTTGGACGATGCGCGTGCCGCACAGGGGTTTTGGACAGAGAACGGCGTGAGTTTCACCATTGGCGGTAAATCGTACAAGCGGTTGCCGCAAAGTGAGGCGCTGGATCTCTTATATGTGGCTGACTACGGCACGGCGCAGACCATCTACGTGACCGACAGCGACGTGCCGGTCTTGCTTGCCGAAACGTACGGCAAGGAATTTACGGCGGCGGCAGACGGCATGTTGTATATGGAGTGGGGTTCTCCGACGTACGGTCCGCAGACGAGTATGCGGGTCGTGTATTGTCGGGCCGATCAGTATGCCGAAGTGGCAACACAGTTGGAAAAAGGGTTTCAGCCGGTCGGGTTCTGTTGTGTGTACGAGGAATACGACGAGAAACGTTACGAATATCACGAGCGGTTGTATCGTTTGACGCCGCAAGAAACGGCGGTGATCGCGGAGTTGATGGAAGCCGAGCGGTCGTATGCGAACAAGATGATGTATATCAGTTACGATTACGGCGTTGAGATCAACCGTTGTAACGATAACATGATGCTGCAAGAAGAGGCGGCGTTGCTCTGTGAAAGAGAAGGTGACTATTTCTTGTACGGTGAAGATGACAACGGCGAGTGGCTGATCACGGTACCGAACGAGTACCACGCGGTTGCCGCCGCGTTGATGGAACCGGAAATATCCCAGTATCAAGAATGGCAGGAAGATGCTACGGAGGGGTTTGTGGCATTTTGAAAAAAGCGCTGTGCGACGTAACGGTTGCACAGCGCTTTTGGTTTGCGGTGAATAACATGGCGCGTGGCGGCACATCCTTTCTTATGTAATAGTCTGCGTGGTTTACTTTTTCGACGGATAATGTTCTTGCAACGGTGGCGAAAAGGTGGTATACTGATGACAGATACAGCAAAAGGAGTGTGTTTGACGTGAAGATCATTCGTACGAAAAATTATGAAGAAATGAGTTACGAGGCCGCGAAAGTGTTGGCGGCGCAGATCGTGTTGAAACCGAATGCGGTGTTGGGCTTGGCGACGGGTTCTTCGCCGATCGGCTTATATGAAAAACTGATTGAGTGGCACAAGGCCGGTGATTTGGATTTTTCCGAGATTCGTTCGGTTAATTTGGATGAGTATTGCGGTTTGGACGGTACGAACGATCAGAGTTACCGCTATTTCATGGATACGCATTTGTTTAATCACGTGAATATTGATATGGCGAACACCAACGTTCCGAACGGTAAAGCGGCGGATTACGCGGCGGAGGGCGCGCGTTACGATGCGTTGATCGCAGCGCTCGGCGGCATTGATATGCAACTGCTCGGCATCGGTCCCGACGGTCATATCGGGTTTAACGAGCCCGACGAGTTCTTCACCAAGGAAACGCACGTGGTGGATCTTGATCCGAGTACCATTGAAGCGAACGCGCGGTTCTTTGCATCGGCCGACGACGTGCCGCGTCAGGCGGTTACCATGGGTATGGGCGGTATCATGGGCGCGAAAAAGGTGCTCTTGATTGCGAGCGGCGCCTCCAAAAAAGAGATTTTGGAAAAGGCGTTGTTCGGTCCGATCACGCCCGAAGTGCCGGCATCCCTTTTGCAGTTGCATCCCGATTTGACGGTGGTTTGCGCGGTAGATTGATCGCGCGGGGCTCGAAGTAATATATGCATGTTGTGCGTGTGATAAACAGGTAAGCGAAACACCGCGTCCGTAGTCTCGGACGCGGTGTTTTTGGTAGGGCTCTTGCGCCGCTATGTGTTTTGTGTTACACTAAACGTAGGAAAAAACGGAAAAGGAGATGAGCATATGGTCGGATTGTGGAATGGTAAAGCAACCGAACGGCTTCTTTTCTTTTGTCGGCTTGTTTTGCCAGTTGTGCTATCTATATTATTTGCGCACACACAAGTTGTTGGTGCCACAGGCATTTCTGTTAGTTCAGGGCAGTTCATTGTGGAAATATCAAACACGAATGTGAACCCGTATACGGATAGATTTATCTATAATTTTGATGTGTCTGAAACTGGGAAATGTGCGTTGTTTTTAGATGATGCGACTGTGTTGATTTTGAACGTGGATGGTTCTGTTGAAAATATCGTTAGGTTTGATGACAACATTTTAACGGGAAGAAGATCGCCCTCGAATAACATCATACGATGGGACGATAACAAACTGGAATTGATGATTGGGGGTGGAGATTTCTGCCGTTTTACAGAAGAAGGACAAATTATAGAGGTGGGAAAGCATGAGGTTGAGGGCACATTTTTCGAAAAACAGGAATCTGTCAGAATTGGCGAGTATACGTATGCCATTTCTTGCAGTAATGTTCTTCTTCGCTTGGTGGGCGGCAGTCGCTATGATTTACTAACAAGGATTGATGAACAAGGCAACAGAGAAATTCTTTTTCAAAGTGATAAACAGTTTCCAAGCGGTGATTTCTCACTCTTTTTTATGGTCATTCTACTTGTTCACATAATCGGCGCAATCGCGGTGATCAGGGAAATAGGACAAAGAAGGAAACAGAGCCGGAACACATGAACACAGGGGACGGTTCTCTTGTCTCCCGATACGACAAGAAAACGGCTGACGCTTAGGCGTCGGTCGTTTTCCATGTTTGTTACGGTGCGGATAAATCCGCACCCTACGGGGTAGGTGTAGGGAACGCATTTATGCGTTCCGAATGCGGAGGTTTCGGCGCCTTGTTTCGTTATTTATTGCTTGACAACGTCTGAAAACTCTTATATAATAGGTCTGTTAATGAAAAATCACTCCGAAGGGAGATCATAGAACATGGCAAAAGAAACCGTCATTACCGACGAAGGCCTCAAACGGCTGGAGAAAGAGTTAGAGGAACTGAAAACCGTACGCCGTAAGGAAGTGGCCGAGAAAATCAAGGTTGCGCTTTCTTTCGGTGACTTGTCGGAAAACAGCGAATACGACGAAGCGAAAAACGAGCAAGCGATCGTGGAAGGCCGTATCGCGGAACTGGAAAATCAACTGAAAAACGTGCGCATTCTCGACGCGAGCGAACTGGGTACCGAAGCGGTCAACATCGGTTCTACCGTCACGGTGCGTATGAAAGGCAAAAAAGCCACCAACACCTACCAAATCGTTGGTTCGACCGAAGCGGATCCGCTGGGTGGTCGTATCTCCGACGAGTCGCCGATCGGCAAGGCCTTGATCGGTCATAAGGAAGGTGACGTCGTTGAGGTCGAAACTCCCGGCGGCGAGATCTCGCTGACGATCCAGAAGATCGCGAAATAAGCGAAGATTATCACACGGGTGGGGCGAGCCCCGCCCGTTTTTTGCGAAAGTGAGGATGTCAACATGAACGAACAACAGGAAATGACGAGTGAACAGTTATCCGAACTGTTGCAGGTGCGCCGCGATAAGTTGGCCGCGCTGTGCGAAGCAGGTCAGAATCCGTTCGAGATCACGAAATATACCGTAACGGCGTATAC
>JAZOQQ010000158.1:0-2088 GCA_045656165.1 Acutalibacteraceae bacterium | reverse complement strand
GGTGTCGATGAGGTTTCGGTTTTTTCTTTCTGACAATTTTCAAAAAAAGAGAGCCACTCTTCTGAGTGACTCTCTTTTTTGTTATTTAACGGCGTACGCTGAGGATGTCTTGCTCATACGCTTTGGCGGTGGCGAACCATTCGCCGTCGGCAGGAGCGCCGCATTCTTTGCAATACTGTGCCCAAACCGCGCCAAACGGTAATGTTTTGAGTTCTTCTTGCCGTACCATCAATTCGGTCCAGTTGCTCTCGTCTTGCATCGCTTTCAGAGAGGCGTCGGGCGTGAGCAATGCCATCAGCAATGCCTTTTGTACGTTGCGGAAGCCCACCGTCCATGCCACCACACGGTTGATGGAGGCGTCAAAGTAATCCAACGCGATCTTCACGCGACCGTCCAAGCCGCCGCAACGAACGATTTCTTTGCAGATTTCGCGCGTTTCGTCATCCAGCAGTACCACGTGATCGCTGTCCCAACGAATGGGGCGGGTGACGTGCAGAGCAATTTCGGGGAAGAAGGTAAGAAGCGCCGGGATTTTATCCGATACCACCTCGGTGGGATGATAGTGACCGTTATCCATCAGCGGGATGCACTTATCTTTGTTTGCGGCAGCGTACCCCAGCGAAAATTCCGCGCTGCCGACGGTGTAGGCTTCCACACCGATACCGAACACCTTGGATTCCACACAGGGTTTGACTTTTTCAAAATCAAACGGTTCAGCCAAAATGGCGTCAATGGATTCTTTGTAGCGCATACGCGGACCCATGCGGTCAGCGGGAACGTCTTTAAAGCCGTCACCCGTCCAGATGTTCATGATACACGGCTGGCCCAGTTCTTCCGCCAAATATTGCGAAATACGGATACATGCCTTGCCATGCTCGATCCAGAACTTGCGCGTTTCTTCGTTAGGAGAGGAGAGCGTCAACGGATCGCATTTCGGATGGCTGAAAAACGTGGGGTTAAAGTCACAACCCAGACCGCGTTCTTTGCAGAAATCCACCCATTTTTTGAAATGTTTGGGTTCGATCTTATCGCGATCCACCCAACCGCCGTTCTCGTCGTCAAAAATCGCGTAGCAGGCGTGTAAATTCATTTTCTTGGTGCCGGGGCAGAGCTTTAATACCATGTCAATATCTGCCATGAGTTCTTCGGGGGTGCGTGCTCTGCCCGGATAATTACCGGTCGTTTGAATGCCGCCTGTCAGCGCATCGACCTTTTGATCAAAGCCACGTACATCATCGCCTTGCCAACAATGCAGGGCGATCGGCACGGATTTCAGCGTTGCGATTGCCGCGTCGGTATCCACGCCGATTGCGGCGTACTTAGCCTTGGCTTGCAAATACTCGTTCATAAAAAACGCCTCCAAACTGGTATGATAGTACTTTTATCATACCATGTCGGGAGGCAGTTCGATAGGTCGTATCTTGAATAAAAAAGTGTCCTTATTTGCAAATCCGATATTGCCGCGGTGCCGTGCCGAATCGCATGTGGAACAGACGGTGAAAGTAACTGACATTCTCATAACCGACCGCATTCGCAATATCGGCAACGTTTAAGTTGGTAGTACGCAGTAAAAAAGCCGCTTGCGATAACCGCTTTTCCTGTAACAATTCCGTATACGTTTTGCCGGTTGCTTTTTTGATTTCACGGGACAACCAGTAGACGTTTGTATGCAACAGCTTACACAGCTCGGTTAAACTACCGTTTGCGTAATGTGCTTCAATGTACTGAAACGCTTGTAAAAGTATCGGGTCGGTGGTGTCCTCCATCCGTAGACGGTCGGTGTGATTGATCAGTTGCAAAAACAGCAGTGCCATGGTGGCTTGGTTGGCATTGCGCTTGTTCGGAATATCGCGAATCAGCGTATACAGCAGGTTTTCCACCAGATTTTGAACGGGTAACACGTCGGCTACCTGAAAATGCAGATAACGGCTGTCACCGCTTTGGCCGATCAGGCAATCTAACAAAAACGATCGCAGCGGGGTTTCTTCTTCACCCAGCATGTGCAGCACGTGTTCGAAGAAGGGGAGAAGAATGATGAAGTTGACCGCTACGTCATCCTGTTCGGCGCGGCGCACTTCGTGAACGGCG
>JAZOQQ010000157.1:0-3589 GCA_045656165.1 Acutalibacteraceae bacterium | reverse complement strand
CCGGTGATACCATTCTCGGTATGAACTTGGCGCACGGCGGTCATTTGACCCATGGCTCGCCTGTCAACATGTCGGGTATGTATTTTAATGCCGTACCGTACGCACTCAGTTCCGATACGCAACGCATTGACTATGAGGCGGTGCGACAGACGGCGCTCGAATGCAAGCCGAAACTCATTGTGGCGGGCGCAAGTGCGTATCCGCGCACCATTGATTTTGCGAAATTCCGTGAGATTGCGGACGAAGTCGGTGCGTATTTAATGGTGGACATGGCGCACATCGCCGGTTTGGTAGCGGCGGGCTTGCATCCCAATCCGGTGCCGTATGCCGACGTGGTGACGACCACCACCCACAAGACGTTGCGCGGTCCGCGCGGCGGTATGATTTTGTGCCGTGAGCAGTATGCGAAGCAGATTGACAAAGCGATCTTCCCCGGTATTCAAGGCGGTCCGCTCATGCACATTATTGCCGCAAAAGCGGTGGCACTCGGCGAAGCGCTGACCGACGAATTCAAGACCTATCAGAAGAATATTGTGGAAAATGCGGCTGTGTTGGCAGACGAACTGGTGGCACAGGGCTTTGATCTGGTGTCCGGTGGTACCGATAACCATTTGATGCTGCTTGACCTGCGCTCCATGGGTGTGACGGGTAAAGAACTTGAGCATCGCTTGGATGAAGTGCACATTACGGTCAACAAAAACGCGATTCCCGACGATCCGGCCAGTCCCTTCGTTACCAGCGGCGTGCGTATCGGCACTCCCGCCGTCACCTCGCGCGGCTTTGGTAAAGAAGAAATGAAGAAGATCGCGGCTTGGATTCGTGACGTAGCGGTTGACTTCGAAGGCAATAAAGAACGCGTTGCCAAAGAAGTTGTCGCCCTGTGTGAGCAATTCCCGATTTACGAATAAGGGGGCTTCTTCATGAAATACTACGTTGGTCATCCGTTGCAAGCACGCGGCGCCGAAGTGTACCGCTTACAAGGCGGCAAAGGCGACGGCATGCGGTTTTTATACGTGCGTAACGGAAAAGGTCTGGAACTCTGGATTTCGCTGGATCGTGCGGCCGACATGAATCGTGTGATCTATAAAGGCAAAAACATGGGGTATATGGCCCCTTGCGGCAATGTGGCACCAACCTACCACGACCCCGTGGGCATGGGCTTCTTAAAGTCGTTTACGGCGGGTTTCTTTACGACTGCCGGCTTCGACGGTGCGGGTGGCCCGTGTGAAGATGAAGGCGAGCAAGTGCCGTTGCACGGCAACATCAGTCATGTGCCGGCGGAACTGAATGGCATTGACGAAACCGAGGACGGTCTTGTGATTCGCACTACCGTGCGTGACTGTCGTATTTTCGGTCGTCGCATGGTGCTGCGCCGTACGTATACCGTTTCTTACGAAACCGATACCTTTACCGTTACCGATACCGTTACGAACGAAGCGGATGCCAAAGCTCCGTTCTGCTTATTGTATCATTGCAACATGGGCTATCCGTTGGTCAGCGAAAGCAGCATCGTGCGCTTCCCCAACACACACATTTGGGCAAGTACGCAGGGCGCCAAAGATCATATCGATACGGCGCTCATCATGGAAGAACCGCAACAAGGGTATACCGAGCGTTGCTATTTCTTTGACATGATCGAGCAAGCCGACGGTAAGGTGCATGCGGGTATCTACAATCCCGACATTGATGCCGGTGTGGTGTATTCTTACGACAAAAAGGAACTGCCGTGCATGACTGAGTGGAAAATGATGGGCAGACGTGATTATGTACTGGGTATTGAACCCGGCAACGTCGTGCCGAACCAACGCTGCAAACAGCGCGCGGAGGGTGTACTGCCGTTCTTGGAAGCAGAAGAAAGCAGCACTTCATCGCTGACCTTTGCGTTTGTGGATAATCAAGCGGATTTTGACAGCGCTTTCTAAAACACAAAGAGCCGAGCAACAATCGTTGCTCGTCTCTTTTTTTGTTATTGTGTGCGGTAGGCGCGCAGCCATTCTTCCTTTAAGAATGTGTGACCCATCGGTGTAGGATGGACACCGTCGCGCAACCAGTAGTCGGGGGACGCTTGCTCGGTGAGCGCGTTAAACCCATCTTGCAACGGAACGAAAGTCAGGCCATAGCGCTCTGATACCTGTTTTGCTTTTTCGGCGCGCTTGGCGACCTCCGCCGAGAACCATTCCCAATGTTCTTCGGTAGCGGATGCCTTGAGAACAAAGGGTTCCAGTATCATGATTTGAACATCGGGCAACGCCGCTTTGATCTCCTCAATGAGCATACAGTAGACGGCGTAATATTTCTCGGCATCCACGCCGTTGTTGTGCGAAAGTTCGTGCCATACGTCGTTAACACCGATCAAAATGCTGAGCACATCGGGCTTTACGTTGATAATATCTGCTTTAATGCGTGCGTACAGATCCACCACGCGATTTCCGCTGATTCCGCGATTGATAAACGTATGAGTTGCCGGCTCCGTTTTGCCGAGTTCGCCTTGCACGAGAAGGGGGTACCCACAGCCGAGATACGCATCGGTATCGCGGGTGCGACCGCAATCGGTAATGGAATCGCCTTGAAACAGAATACGCATGTTAACACATCCTCTCAGTCGTATGATAAGGTTTCATCGGGTGTCGTCACGTCGTTTTTGCGTTTCTTAAGATACGGGATAAGGTCCAAGCGCACAATGGCAATGGAAAGCGACACCGTCACAAAAATCTGATTGATGACACCGGCTTGCGAATTGCAGACAACGTCGTAAATCAGCCAGCCGATATACGTTGGCAACGTGATCAAACGCAGCAACGTGGTGTTTTTTAATCCGTATGCGACGGTAGTGCCGACCTTGGAAAAGATCACCAGCAAGCATGCTATCAGCGACTCGGTGCGGAATAATAAACCGAGCACCGTGAATAACACCGAAAAGCCGATTTGCGCCAACAGCGTGGACTTACCGCGTTTGACCTGTGCTGTGAACACCGCGTTCCGCAGACAACTGAATGAGTTCATGATGAGACCGGTGGTGGCGCCTATCATCAAATATTGCACGGCAAAAACCAGTTCGTTCATGGTCTTACAAAACAGAATGGTTTTATGCTTTTTCATTTGGCAGGACAATACGCCGAACAACAGCCCGATATAGCCGATGCCTTGTGCTACCCATTCAAAAGAAACGGGCGAGACGTCTTGCCACATGCGAAACCACGGTAACATCGATCAACACTCTTCTCTTGACGAATTTTGTTCCGTTTGCTATTATACTATCGATTACGAAAAAACGCAAGATGTGAAACGGATATGGTGATCAGCAATCACGCTGTTTCCGATGAGCGAGCGCTGATACCTGAAAAGTTGATGAAAGTGGGGGACGGACATGCTTGATTTGCACGGCAAAACGGTAGCCGTGACGGGCTGTACCGGTGGTCTTGGTCGCGAAATATGTCGACAGTTGTTGGCGGCAGGCGCGGCCCTCGTTATGCTGGATCGCTCGCCCCAAAAATCGTCCGTTTTGCGTCAAGAACTTGTTACGGAATTTCCAACGGCACAACTCACGCCAATCCGTGTGGCGTTGGACGATATGGAATCGGTGAAAGCC
>JAZOQQ010000156.1:0-12615 GCA_045656165.1 Acutalibacteraceae bacterium | reverse complement strand
ACGTTGTGACAATGGTACACTTTGACCGCGGCCGATGAAAGCATAATAAGCCGCTTGCGCACGGTCGGCATCACTTTCCCGAAGCGCATTGCCGCACCGCAATTGATACGCTTGCAGGATCTCGCCTGCCCGCGTGACCATTGCCGCACCGTTTTTGATCAATTCATTGGAGCCGGCGCTTTCCGGCGATGTAATGTTGCCCGGCACCACAAATACGTCGCGATCCTGCTCGGTAGCGATACGGGCGGGGATCAGCGCACCGCTGATGGCGGGCGCTTCCACAATACACGTTGCCCACGCTAAACCGCAGATCAACCGATTGCGTACCTGAAAATGATTACGATAAGGCGGCGTACCCGGCACGTATTCGGTAACAATCGCACCGCCGCGCTCCACAATCGTTTCACGCAGCCCGCGATTGACCGACGGATACGGCACATCCAACCCGCACGCTTGTACGGCAACGGTGCATCCATCGGCATATAAAGCGCCTTCATGCGACGCGCGGTCGATACCTCTGGCACCGCCGCTGATAATGACACATCCTGCTTCCGCCAATCCTGCGGCAAGACCACCCGCCACTTTTTCGCCGTATGCCGTGCAACCGCGCGTGCCCACCATCGCTACGGGCGGAGCTGAAACGTGATCAAAATCCGGCAACCGCCCTCTGCCGTACAATACAAGAGGCGGTGAAAAGATCTGCCGCAACAAATCGGGATATTCGGCGTCATCCGGCGTAATGACCCAACCCAGTTTCTGCGAACGGTCAAGCGACCGTTTGACCCCGTCCAGCGATTTACGGCATAAGCACTCCAGCGCGTTGCCGCTGACACCTGCGCGAATCAGTTGTGCTCGGTCGGCCGCATACACTTCCTCGGGTGAGGAAAAAGCGGTCAACAGTTTCGGCACGGCAGAACTGCCTTGGCCGACAGACTGTTGGATCCACATCCAATAAAGTGTACTGTTTTCCATGCCGTTATCCCCTCACCATTTCCCAAAACACGATACCCGCGGCCATAGACGCGTTTAACGATTCTGCACGACCGTCCATGGGAATGGTGACACGAGCGGAACAAGCGCTCACGGTATCTTCGGATAATCCGTTGCCTTCGTTGCCGATCACGCTGATCGCGCCGACGGGGAACGTCATTTCCTGCACCGCCTCACCGCCGTTTACCACACAGGCGTACGACGTAAAGCCCTGCGCGTGAAGAAGCGGCAACGTTTCGGCCAATTTGCCTGCCGCATACAGCGGAAGACGAAATGCGCCGCCCATGCTGCTGCGCAACACTTTAGGACTGTAAGGGTCACAGCACCCATCCGACAAAAACAAGCCCGACAAACCGAATGCTTCGGCTGTGCGGATCATGGTACCGAGATTGCCGGGATCTTGTATGCGCTCCAACGCCGCATATCGGCCGTTCGGAGACGGAAAATCTTGACAACGCGGCATTTGCCCGACAGCAAACACACCCTGCGGTGTTTCGGTATCACTCAAATAGGCGGCGAGCGCATCAGGAATATCAATCACCTGCTCGGCAGCCGCCGAGACCGCGGCAACTTCCGCCGCGTATTGCGAGCGAGCGCGGGCGGTGACAAACACGGTGGGAATCACCACGTGAGAACGCACCGCATCTTCACACAAACGTGCGCCCTCCATCACAAACAATCGCGTTTCACGACGGTATTTTGCCTCACCGCTTAAGCGACGATATTGCTTGATCAGTTGGTTTTCACGACTGGTAATTTCCACGTTATCACCCCCAAAAATGACCGATTTTTCCGCTCTTATACAAGGAAACACGCCCGCAGGCAAGGCCGGCGGGCGCAGCTACAGCTTATTTTAAGGCGTCTTTTGCCTTC
Organism: Acutalibacteraceae bacterium; assembly: GCA_045656165.1. Lineage (GTDB taxonomy): Bacteria > Bacillota > Clostridia > Oscillospirales > Acutalibacteraceae > RGIG3009. The sequence continues at coordinate 10,752 of JAZOQQ010000156.1, read as the reverse complement.
TCTACCAAACCGGCAAATGCGGCGGCATCCGATACGGCGAGTTCCGCGAGCATTTTACGGTTGAGCGTGATATTCGCTTTCTTCAAACCGTTCATGAACGTGGAATAGTTCATGCCGTTGATTTTCGCGGCTGCGGAAATACGAGTGATCCACAGACGGCGGAAATCTCTTTTACGTTGTTTACGGCCGATGTAAGCATACTGGCCGGATTTCATGACCGCTTCTTTCGCGGTACGGAACAACTTGGATTTAGCACCAAAATAACCTTTGGCAAGCTTTAATACTTTTTTTCTTCTTTTGCGCGTCATCATTGCGCCTTTAACACGAGCCATGTTTCATATCCTCCGTTTCTGAACTCTCAATTATTTGTAGGGGATCAGGCGTTTAACCTGTGCCACATTAGTCACATCGGCGATCGCAGTTTTGCGCAGATTTCTTTTGCGCTTGGTCGTCTTCTTGTTCAGAATGTGGGATTTGTAGGCGTGCGCGCGCAACACCTTACCGGTCTTGGTCAGTTTGAAGCGCTTTTTCGCGCCGCTGTGAGTCTTGATCTTGGGCATGACAAATATCCTCCTTTATTGTATCCGTTGTTTATTTCGCAGATTTCGGCGCTAAGAACATCAGCATATTGCGACCTTCCATTTTCGCCGGTTTCTCGACAGCACCGAGTTCGGAACAGGTTTCAGCAAAACGGTTCATGGTATCCAGACCAATCTCCGGATGACCCATTTCACGTCCGCGGAAACGAATGGAAACCTTCACCTTGTTGCCTTCCTGTAAGAAGCGCATGGCATGCTTTGCCTTGGTGTTGAAGTCCGCTACGTCAATGTTCAGCGACAAACGGATCTCTTTGGTTTCGACCAGACGTTGATTTTTCCGTGCTTCTTTTTCTTTTTTCGCTTGTTCAAAGCGATACTTGCCGTAGTCCATAATGCGACAAACCGGCGGTGTCGCGGTAGGCGCGATTTTGACTAAATCAAAGCCACGCTCGTCTGCGATCGCCTGCGCTTCGGCTGCCGACATCACGCCGAGTTGGGCGCCGTCTTCGCCGATGACACGGACTTCGTTGTCACGGATTTGTTCGTTGATCTGCAATTCCTTCGTTGCTATGGGGAAACACCTCCACCGTTTTTCTGCGTGAAAAAACGCGGACAGATTTCTGCCCGCGTCAAGTGACTCTGCCCCCGTAAACCGAGGATCAAATTCCTTATCAACCTGTCGAGAACAAAATCTGCAGGTGAGAGCGGGCAAACGCTCTGCTTCGTTTTCTTACCCGATGAGTATACCAACTCTTTCGCGAAAAGTCAATACCCTTCGCAAAATTTTTTAAATCGAAATATCGTGAGCGATGCGATACACGTCCAAATCGAAGGGCTTTTTCATCTGCAACGCTTCTTCAATGTCGTAATCGGTCAAGCGGTCGTTTTGGATGGTGACCACGCGATTGCTCTTGCCCGACAACAACAGATCCACCGCATAATAACCCATGCGGCTTGCCAGCACGCGGTCGCGCACCGTGGGACTTCCGCCGCGCTGCACGTGACCGAGAATGGTCGCACGCGTTTCAACACCGGTCGCCTCTTCGATCTTCTTGGCGAGTTCTACCACGCCGCCGATACCCTCGGCCACGATGATGATAAAGTGTTTTTTACCGGTTGCCGATGTCTTCTTCATACGGCCAATGACATCTTTTTCAAAATCAAATGGCACTTCCGGCACTAAAATGGTGGTAGCACCCACCGCGATACCGACATTGAGTGCCAAATAGCCGGCGTGACGGCCCATGACCTCAATCACGCTGCAACGATCGTGCGATTCTGCCGTGTCGCGCAGTTTATCCACCATTTCCATACAGGTGTTCAGCGCCGTATCATAACCGATGGTATGTTCACAACACGCAATATCATTATCAATGGTACCGGGAATACCCACACACGGAATGCCGGCGCGGGTCAGATCCTGTGCACCGCGGAACGAACCGTCACCACCGATAACGACTAAGCCGTCAATTCCCTTTTCGCGGCAAGTTTCCGCCGCTTTTTGAACACCTTCGGGGGTGGAAAACTCCGGACTGCGCGCCGTAAACAGCGCGGTACCGCCGCGGTGGATAACATCCGACACGCTGCGCAAGTTCATCGGTTCCATATCACCATGAAGCAACCCGTTATAACCGCGGCGCACACCGTACACATCGACACCGCGACCAATCGCCGTACGCACGACCGCACGCACCGCCGCATTCATACCGGGCGCATCGCCGCCACTGGTGAGAACCGCAATTTTCTTAATAGCCATAATTCATTTTCTCCTTAACTGAGATTGTCTTCATTATATACACACTTTTTGTGCGAGTTCAAGTAAGCAACGGGATTTTTGACAGATTGTGCAACATTTTACCATAATTTTGCAACATTCTCTTTTCCGAGTGTCTGTTCCAACTCTTGAATCAATACCGTTTCGGGCGTAACCCAAAGTTCTGCGGGAACACGAATCAACTTGCCGGTGTCCGCCGCGCGAAGATAAACCGGTGTTTTTCCCTCAAATACCCGCAACAGTTTTTGTGCACGCCGCCACGCTTCGCTGTCTAACGAGGGAACTTTCAAATACAGCCCCGGATTGGCCACCGTTTTAGAAGGTGCCGGTTCCGCCGAAACAGCGTCCGGTGCGGGGGCTGCCGTGACATCCGACACCAACAGTTTCGGTGCTTCATCCTCGCGCGCATTCAACTTACCGCGCACAACCACGACCTGTCCGCTTCGCAACAGCGAGCGGCAGGTTTCCAGTACACGCGGAAATAACACCAGTTCCAAAGAACCGTACAAATCTTCCACCGTGGCATACGCCATTTGTGCGTTTGTCTTGGTGGCTTTGGTTTGGACGCGTCCGATCATGCCGAGCAACGTAACGGTCTGTCCGTCTTGATACACCGTTTCGCCACCCTCGGCAAACGAATCCAAGATACGATCAATGCGCGCCGCCTTATACTGCCGATGTACCGCTTCATACGGTTTCATCGGATTTCCCGTCAAATACAAACCGGCCACTTCTTTTTCCATGGCCAGCAATTCGGCATACGGAAATTCCGCCACTTGCGGCAATGGCGGTTCACACGCTTCTGCGGTTTCGGGATCGTCAAAAAAGCCGAGTTGTCCCGACACGTTGCGACGGTTAACATCGTCTAATTGATCTAATACGTAAGCCGCCGCTTCTAACATCTGCCGACGATTGGCGCCAAGTCCGTCCAACGCGCCGCAACGAATCAAACTGTCCAGTGCGCGACGATTAAATTCGCGGTACGGAGTCATACGCCGACAAAACTGATAAAAACTGGTAAAAGCACCGCCCGTTTCACGTTCACGCACCAGTTCGTCGATGAAACCGCGCCCGATATTTTTCACCGCCAGCAAACCAAACCGAATGTGGTCATCTGCCACCGTAAAGTCGGCCGTGCTTTCGTTGACCGACGGCGGTAACACCCGAATGCGCAGGCGCTCACATTCCGCCATATAGCCGACCACTTTGCTGCTGTCCCACACGCTGGTAAGCAACGCCGCCATATATTCTCGCGGATAGTATGCCTTCAAATACGCCGTCTGATACGCAACCAATGCGTATGCTGCCGCGTGTGATTTGTTAAACGCATAAGAAGCAAACGATGCCATCTCTTCAAAGATCTCACTTGCCACCGCTTGCGGTACACCACGGCGCACACATCCTTCGACCAACACGTTGCCATGTTCATCGGTCAAGCCGTTTATAAAAATCTCCCGCTCTTTTTGCATAACGTCGTGCTTTTTCTTGGACATGGCGCGACGCACCAAATCCGCACGACCGAGCGAATAGCCCGCCAAATCGCGAAATATTTGCATCACTTGCTCTTGGTACACGATGCAACCGTAGGTCACTTCCAAGATCGGTTTGAGCAACGGATGCCGATAGGTAACCTTCGCAGGATTATGTCGGTTTTCAATGTAACGCGGGATAGATTCCATCGGTCCGGGGCGGAACAAGGAGATCACCGCAATCAGATCTTCAAAATGATCGGGGCGCAGTTGTGTGAGCACTCGGCGCATGCCGGCAGACTCAAACTGGAAAACCCCGTCGCTGTTACCGGCTGACATCATTTTATACACAGCAGGTGCGTCCAATGGAATACGACGCACCGAGAAAGTCGGTTCGCGGCGGCGAATGGCTTTCTCCGTATCATCAATAATCGTTAAATTGCGCAACCCGAGGAAATCCATTTTGAGAAGACCCAGTTCCTCCAGCAACGTCATGGTATACTGCGTGGCAACCATATCACCGTTCAAACACAGCGGCACATACTCCGAAACAGGTTTGGCGGTAATGACCACACCTGCCGCATGAGTGGAGGCATGGCGAGGCATACCCTCTACCTTGCGCGCCATATCCACCAATCGCCGCACCTGATCGTCACTGTCGTACAATTCGCGCAACTCGCGCGATTGTCCGAGCGCTTTATCCAGCGTCATGTTGAGTTCCCACGGCACACGTTTGGCGACGGTATCGCCCACCGCATACGGCAAACCCATGGCGCGCGCTACGTCGCGAATAGCTGCGCGTGCCGCCAAGGTACCGAACGTCACGATCTGCGCTACGTGATCCTCTCCGTATTTGCGAATGACGTAATCAATCACTTGGCCACGCTTTTCATTGCAGAAATCAATATCAAAGTCCGGCATGCTGACACGTTCAGGATTTAAGAACCGCTCAAACAACAAATTGTATTTTATGGGATCAATACCGGTAATACCGATACAATACGCGCATAAACTGCCCGCACCCGAACCACGGCCGGGGCCGACAGGAATATCGTGGTTTTTTGCGTACTGCACGAAGTCATTAACAATAAGGTAATAATCCACATAGCCCATACGATGAATGGTATCCAGTTCGTACTCTAACCGTCGTACGATGGCTTCGTCGGGCGTTTTACCGTAGAGTCGGTATAATCCTTTGTAACACTCCGAACGGAAATACGCATAACTGTCACCGCCGGGTGCTTCAAAATGCGGCAGTTTTGTCTTGCCGAATTCCAATTCCACGTGACAACGGTCGGCAATACGTGCCGTATTGTCAATCGCTTCCTGCAAGCGAGGGAACAGCGCACGCATTTCTTCTTCGGATTTCAGATAAAACTCGTCAGTCGGGAACGAGATCGGACAGGGCTCGTCCACCGTGGTATTGGTTTGAATGCATAAGAGGACCTTTTGCATGGCGGCGTCTTCACGCGTTAAATAATGCGCGTCGTTTGTGCAAACCATCGGAATGCCCGTTTCTTGTGACAGACGGATGATTTCCGCGTTAACAGCCGCCTGCTCAGGCAGGTGGTGATCTTGTAATTCTAAAAAGAAATGGTTCTCGCCGAAAATATCGCGGTATTCCAGCGCAAGACGCTTGGCCGCCGCGTAATCCCCACGGCGCAACGCGGACGGGATTTCGCCCGCCAAACACGCCGATAGCGCAATCAGGCCTTCGTGGTGTTCACGCAGCAATTCGCGGTCAACACGTGGTTTGCCGTAAAATCCCTCGGTCCATGCCGCCGAGATCATACGCACCAAATTCGCGTATCCAACCTCATTTTCGCACAACAGTACCAAGTGATAGTGTTCACTATCCGCTCCGTGCACTTTGTCGTGTCGGGTGCGTGAAGCAACGTAGGCCTCACAACCCAAAATGGGTTTGATTCCTTCTTTTTTTGCCGCTTTGTAGAACTCAATCAATCCGTACATCACACCGTGATCCGTCACGGCTACCGCCGTTTGGCCGAGTTCTTTGACACGGCGAAGCAAGCCGTTCAGCCGACAAGCGCCGTCTAACAGACTGTATTCACTATGCACGTGCAAATGCGCAAACGCCATGCTGAACGCTCCTTTCTTAACAAGTTTCTGCGATTGCTAAAATGCGCTGTAGGCGATGGTTCACACCCGATCGGCTAATGGGCGGCTCCAGCGCTTCGCCGAGTTCGCGAAGCGATAACTCAGGATATTCTGCCCGCAAGCGCGCCAGTTCACGCAAATCTTCGGGTAACGCATCCAACCCCATATGTTCTTCAATGCGACGCACCGCTTCGATCTGCGGCAGAGAAGCCGCAAGTGTCTTGTCCAAATTCGCCGTTTCGCAATTCGCGGCACGGTTGACGTTATTGCGAATACTTTTGACGATCTTAACGTTCATCAGTTCTAACGATGCGTTCATCGCACCCATACCGGTTAAGCAATCTTCAATCTGTTCGCTTTCCTTAAAATAGACGATATGGTTACCTTTTCGACGAGTGCTTTTGGCCTGTAGGCCCAACTCGCCGAGCAATGTGATCAGATCCCGACTCAAATTCAGGTACGGTACGTTAAACTCCAAGTGGTAATCCACCTGCGGATTCGTAACCGCACCGCATGCCAAAAACACACCGCGTAAAAAAGCCGTTGCACATTCTTCACAGTCAAAATTCGCGCGGTTAAGACGCAATGCCACCTCGTTTCCGCCGTGGCCAAAGCTGTCCAATACGCGTACGCGATCGGCATCGGCAACCGTTACCGTATATAGCGACGCGCGCGGTTTCTCCGGTTGCAACTTGACACCGCACACCGTTGACAATAAGTCGGCATACCGCTCGGCAACCGCTTTATTTTCGGTTTGCAGGCAAATCGATGTTGCCGAAAATGCATGTCCGAATTCCGCCATACCGTAGGCCTGCGCACGTTCGCAACACGCGTTGCCCGTGACAGCCGCTAATTCATTTTTGATATCCGATGAAAATGACACGTCGGTCACCTCCCGATTCGTTGCACCTCACGCTCCAGATGCACACCGAACACGTTTTGCACGTTCTCTTGCACCTGTCGGCACAGTTCCATCACATCCGCACAGGTTGCGCTGCCGCGGTTAATAACGAATCCCGCGTGTTTTTCGCTGACCTGTGCACCGCCAACGGTAAAACCTTTCAGCCCGCACTGCTCAATCAGCGCGCCGGCAAACTGCCCTTGCGGACGTTTAAAGAAACTGCCGCCGCTGGGATATTCCAAAGGTTGCTTTGCTTTGCGCGCCGCCATATGTTCTTCCATTTTCGCACGGATGGCTGCCGTATCGCCCGGTTGTAATCTAAAGTCCGCCGACCATATCGTGAGCGGTTTCTCCATAAATACGCTGTGGCGATAGCCAAGGTCAAGCTCGTCTGCTGACAATGTGACCGTGTCGCCGCCGCGGGTAATGGCGGTAACCGATAACAACACATCTGACAACTGCCCGCCGTAAGCGCCCGCATTCATGTACACACCGCCGCCGACCGTGCCGGGTATGCCATAAGCAAACTCCAAGCCCGATAAGCCGCGCTCACATGCTATCAAACACAACCGTGTCAGCGAAACGCCTGCGCCAACCGTTACGTGAGTGCCGTCTACGGTCAACGTGTGGTCATTCAGTTGCAAAACCACACCCTCAACACCGTCATCGCTGACTAATAAGTTAGAACCGTTGCCGATTACTGTAAACGGTAAGACGTGCTCACGGCAATACCGCTGTACTTGGATCAGTTGTTCTTTGGTTTCCGCACGTACAAACCAGTCTGCCGCACCACCGATCTTAAACGTGGTATGCTGAGCCATCGGTTCGTGTTCGGTTACCGTACATCCTGTTGCCCGCAGAGCTTCGGTAATCGCGTTCATGCCATCTCTCCCAAACATGCCGCGCCGATCACACCGGCATCATTGCCGAGTGCCGCGACACATAATCTTGATTGCTTTTGACTATAACGGCTGTACCGTTCGCGCTCAATCGTGGCGCGCATGGGCGCCAGCAAGGTTTCGCCCTCTTTACTGATACCGCCGCCGATACATACCACTTCCGGTTGGAAAATGTTGATCATGTTGACCACGCCACACGCGATATAATCGATATAAGCGGCAACCACCGCCGCACCTGCCTCATCACCGGCACGCATAGCGTCAAACGCCGTGCGGCCGTTTGCGCCATCGAGCGAACCCGCTAATTCCCACATGATACTGTCGGGGTTTTTCTGCATCGCTTTACGCGTTTGGCGCACCAACGCCGTAGCGGAGGCATAGGCTTCCCAACAACCATGACGGCCACACGTACACGGTTCTCCGTCTTTTACAATAACGGTATGACCGATCTCCGCACCGGCAAAGTTAAAGCCGTCGTAAAGTTTGCCATCAATCACGATACCGCCACCAACACCTGTGCCGAGCGTCACACACACGCAACTTTTCGCGCCTTTGGCCGCACCGGCTTTGACTTCGCCCCACGCCGCCGCATTGGCATCGTTTTCAATATATATGGGTTTTCCCAAGCGGGCATGCATCGCATCGCGCATCGGCAAATTGGCAAACGGCAGATTGTTGGCATACTCCACAACACCGGTATCGGCGTTGCAGGTACCGGGCGCGCCGATGCCTACGTAAGCCACGTCTTCCAGTGAAAGGCCCGCCTTTTTCACCGCTTCACGGCTGACGCGTGCCATATCATCCAGGATCGCATCCGCCGAACGCTCGGCGCGTGTTTTGCAAGAAGCCGATGCGAGAATGCGGTAGTTTTCGTCCACCACGCCCGCCACAATATTGGTGCCGCCCAAGTCAATTCCTATTGTTACCATCTTTATCACCTTACCAAGTCAATTGTTTTTCTTGTAAAAAAGCGTTCAGCGATTCACGAGAACCGTTGATCACAAGTTCCGGCGGAAACGCCAGTTCTTCCAGCATCGCAACCGCGTTGTCAAATACCCCTACGTGCGTGTGAAAATGCGCGTCGGAATTGATCGCGATACGCACGCCGTGTTGCTTACACAATGCGGCTACCCGCTTACAATTTTCATACGAATCACGCCGCACGCGGAATGTGCCCTCGTTGATCTCCACAATCTTGCCATGTTTACCGAACAGTGGGATCACCGCTTCATAATCAAAAGCAAAACTCGGTGTACCGCAATGCCCGATAATATCCACAAGAGGATTTTTCGCCACCGCCGCCCATGCCGCGGAAATATCGTCCGCTGTTCCTTGCGGCATGACACCGCCATGCATGGAAGCAATGATAATATCTAAGGTATTCACATACTGTTCCGGTACATCCACCGCACCGTCAAAGCCCGTCACGTTTGCTTCCATACCGTGCAACACACGCACGCCTTCGATGATGGGCGGTAAAATTTTCAAATTGCCGAAATGCCAACGGTGACCCGTGTCCGGAATTGACAAACCGTGATCGGTCATCGCCATTGCTAACATGCCGTTTTTATATGCCGCGGTCGCGTTTTCGGTGACCGTACTGTAGGCGTGCGGTGAAAAGACGGTATGGGTATGCAGATCCGCAATCGGATGGAGATAACTCATGTGGTTTTCCTTTCTCAAAATGCGTCGTATTCGTTACGAATCGGTTCATCCGTCATGCCAAGATTCGCCATCAATTCCTGTGCCGCGTTGTAACCCATCTTTTTCTGGCGGTTGTTCATGGCGGCAACTTCAATGATGATCGCTAAGTTACGGCCCGGTTTGACCGGAATGGTCAAAGTAGGCACCGTGATGCCCAAGATATCCATATATTGATTTTCAAGACCCATACGATCATATACTTTTTCATTGTTCCACGGTTCCATTTGAATAACCATGTCGATCTTTTCGGTCACTTTTACCGAACCCATACCGAAGATACGGCGTGCGTTGACAATGCCGATGCCGCGCAATTCAATGAAATGACGAATATTATCCGGTGCCGAACCAACCAATGTTTTGGACGATACGCGACGGATCTCCACCGCATCGTCTGCGATTAAACGGTGACCGCGTTTGACCAGTTCTATAGCCGTTTCACTTTTACCGACACCGCTGTCACCCACCAACAGAACACCTTCGCCGTACACTTCCACCAACACGCCGTGTCGTGTGATACGCGGGGCAAGTTGCACGTTCAAAAACGAGATCATCGCCGCCAGTAAACCGGATGTGGTGTCCGCGCTGTGTAAGAGCGGTACGTCATATTTTTCGCAAGCGGTAATCAACGGTTGCGGCACTTCCAAATTACGCGCCACCACGATCATGGGGGGGCGTTTGCCGGCAAGCGTTTCCAACCGTTTCGTGATCTCATCGGCCGGCAAACCGTCCAAAAAACCGAATTCGCTGCGACCAAGCACCTGAATACGACTGTTATCAAAATATTCAAAATACCCCGACAACGCCAATCCGGGACGGTTGATCTCCGCGCTGCCAACGGTACGTTGTTCCGCGTTTTCCGGCATAAAGATTGCCTCAAGTGCTAACTCTTTGATGATTTTTTCGAGTGTTACGGTATACTGCTTTTCCATGAATACATCCGCCTTTCCGATTCGAACCAAAGTCGATCTTAGCATTTATTCATACTTATACATAATATAGTATAACACACAACTTGAAAACCCGCAACGGTTTTTCCCGTAAGCGTTCGTCTTTTTTCAAAAGAAGCGAGCACCGCCAAAAATATTTTTAAAGAATCCCTTGACAAGCACTTGTTTTTGCGCTAAGATAAAAGCCGTTCCTATGGGCCCGTAGCTCAGCTGGGAGAGCGCACGGTTCGCATCCGTGAGGTTCGAGGGTTCGATCCCCTTCGGGTCCACCAAAAAAGAAGTAACTTTTGTCTACCAAAAGTTACTTCTTTTTTTATCCAAGCCGCAGGCTTGGTATATCATCACGCGTCAGCGTGCATATCATCGCCGTAGGCGCATATCATCAGCCGAAGGCTGTATTA
>JAZOQQ010000155.1:0-20154 GCA_045656165.1 Acutalibacteraceae bacterium | reverse complement strand
AACGCCGCCGAGCGCCACTTTGGTCTGCATGGCAACAATTTCACCCGTGATGCCCTGCTCACGCTGTTCGAGGTATTCACCTACGCACAGAATAACGGTAAGACTTGCATCCAACGCGGCACGCATACGTTTTTGCACCGTCACGTCGGTGTCACCGAAATAGGTGCGGCGCTCACTGTGGCCGAGAATAACGTAGCCGACTTCCATGGCCTTGAGCATTTCAGCCGAGATTTCACCGGTGTAGGCACCGGATTTTTCCCAGTGGCAGTTCTGAGCGGCAACGCCGATCTTGCTGCCTTTAACCGCTTCCAAAGCCGCGGGCAGATCCACAAACGGAACGCCAACCACCACGTCGCAGGTCGCATCGGCAACCAACGGTTTGATCGCTTCGATCAGTTCAACAGCTTCTGCGGGAGTTTTGTTCATTTTCCAGTTACCCGCAATAACATACTTACCCATAACAGTATTCCTCGTCTTTCGTAAAATTATTTATCACTCATCGCCACGATACCGGGCAATTCTTTGCCTCCCAAGAATTCGAGGGAGGCGCCGCCGCGGGTGGAAATATGGCTCATCTTATCGCCGAAGCCCAACGTATTGACAGCCGCCGCCGAGTCGCCGCCGCCGATAATGGTGGTGGCATCGGTTTCCGCCAAGGATTTCGCAACCGCAATGGTGCCTTCCGCTAAGATCGGGTTTTCAAACACACCCATCGGGCCGTTCCAAACAACCGTTTTGGCGGATTTAACTTCGTTCGCATACATTTCAGCCGTTTTCGGGCCAATATCCAAGCTCATCATGTCGGCCGGGATAGCGTCTGCCGCCACGACCTGCACGTCGATGGGCGCATCGATCGGGTCGGGGAATTCTTTGGCGATCTTGCAGTCAACGGGGAGCAAGAGTTTCACGCCTTTCTGCTCGGCACGTGCCAGCATCTCGCGGCAATATTCGATTTTTTCGGTATCCAACAAAGAAGTACCGACCGAATACCCTTTCGCCGCCAAGAAGGTGTATGCCATACCGCCGCCGATGATCAAGGTGTCGGCTTTGTTGAGCAGGTTTTCGATAACATTGAGCTTGTCCGCCACTTTCGCACCGCCGAGGATGGTGACAAACGGACGAACCGGATTCTCCACGGCGTTGCCGAGGAACTGAATTTCTTTCGCCATCAAATAGCCGTTGGCGGATTCTTCCACGAAGGATGCCACACCGACGGTGGAGCAGTGCGCACGGTGAGCAGCACCGAACGCGTCATTGACGAACAGGTCGCAAAGCGAAGCCAGGTCTTTGGAGAACGCTTCACCGTTTTTGGTTTCTTCGGCACGATAGCGCGTGTTCTGCAACAGCACGACTTCGCCGTCTTTCATGGCGTCAACCGCTTTGCGCGCATTGTCGCCCACCACTTCGTCGTCTGCCGCGAACACAACTTTGCAGTTGAGTTTTTCGCTCAGGCGAACCGCAACGGGAGCCAGCGAATATTCGGGCTTGGGTTCGCCCTTCGGTTTGCCGAGGTGCGAGCACAAAATAACTTTTGCGCCCTGTTTCATCAAATACTGGATCGTGGGCAAAGCCGCAACGATGCGGTTTTCGTCGGTAATAACACCGTTTTTCAGCGGCACGTTAAAGTCACAACGGACCAATACACGTTTGCCGGCTACCTGCAGATCTTCCACGGTTTTCTTGTTGAGAATATTCATTAAGGATAACCCCTTTCTTTTTCGTGCTCCCTTTCCGTTGGAAAAAGAACCCATATCAGAATTATTTTACCCTTTTTTGCTTACTTTTTCAAGTGCTTGACGAAAATTTAACAAATAAAAATAAAAAAAGCGGCAATCTGCTGTTTTGTGCAGATTACCGCCTTTGATTATCGACGTTTGCGGCGATACCGTTTGGCGCGGTTGTGGCGAATGTTCAGCGCCACATAACCGACCCCTGCCAGCAATACAATAACAAGGATTGCGATAAACCAGCCGGAGGATACAATACCCCAAATGTCATTGCCGAGCGCGTACAAGAAATTGCGAGAAGCGCTCTCCCCGGCTACCACCGGCACCGAACCGACAAGTTTTTCGCCAAGGTACAATTCCAACGTACCCAGCTCGTCACCGGCATTGATCGGGGCGACACATTCTTCTGCTGTTGTAACCACCCGCCGTGTAATATCTTCTTGTTGGATACCCTCACCGAGTACGGTGGTCAAATCGCGCGCCGGCACAAGCGTAATACTACTGCGTTCGGCGCTGTCTTTCACTTTGATACGACCAACCGGTTCGTTTTTACGCGCCATGGTTGCGTAGTGGAAATCCAAGATGCCCCAACGAATCAAACGCCGTGCGTCCGCATACGCAATATTGGTGGGTTCGTCTTTATCGTTTTTGCGCTTGGCACCCATCACGACGGTAAGATATTCGTAGCCGTCGCTGCCGCCGAAAGCCATCACGCCGAGTTCGCTGAGCGTACCGCCGTTTTTGCCGCCGAGTGCGTACGAATAATAAACGTCGGAAGATTGGCGAATCAGGTCGCAACTGCTCGGCCAACTGCGTGTTTTGCCGCCGGAAACGGGAGTTACCGTCCATTGTGTCAGTTCCAACATGTTGCGAATTTGCGAATATTGCATGGCGTGGCGGGTAAAGGTGACGATATCGCGCACCGACATATATTGTCCCTCGTTGTTGATGCCCGCTACATTGGTAAAGTTGGAGTTGTGGCAACCGAGTTCCTTGGCGTAGTCGTTAAGACCCATCACAAATTCATCGGGCGAACCGCTGAGCGTTGCCGCCAATGTGACCGCGCAATCGGCGGCGGTGCGAATGGTCGTGAGCGTCAGCAGGTCTTTGATGGTCCACGTTTCACCAAACTTCATCTGCGCTACATCTAATCCGGTACCCGAAATGTACTGATTAAACAAATCCAACGTATACGTTCCGGTTGCGGTATTAATGTCGATCTTTTGTTGCTCGATCAACCGCATGGCGTACCCGATCATAGCCACACGCATCAAAGCACCCGGCTGATAGGTGGTATCCACGTCTTTTTCGTATAAATATACGTCCTGTTCGGGCTTAACGCCCATATACAACAAAATCGCCGACGGGGACTGAATAGTATCTCCGCCATCCGCCGGATATTCATAACGCAATTGCTCGGCCGATACGGGACAAGCAACAAACAACAAGACAGCGACAAGTAAGATCGCCGTTAAGCGACGCAACGTAGTGTTCATGGTCAAGACTCCGTTTTCAGTCATCAAAATTCAGGGTGGTACGTGTGCAGATCTCTTGCGCTTTGTTGCGAAGCTTCACAAAATCTTCAAACGCCACCGGCTTTTGGTTGGGATTACGCAAAATCGCGGCAGGATGAAACATTCCCATATAGAGTATCCCGTCTTTTTCAAAAAACTCGCCGTGTTGGCGCGTCACTTTAAAATCGGGCGAAATGAAATGAAACGCCGCAATACGCCCCAGACAAACCACAATTTTGGGATTGATCAAGCGGATCTGCTCTTGCAACCAATGCGCGCACGCTTCTTGCTCTTCCGGCAAAGGATCGCGGTTTTGCGGGGGGCGACATTTCACCATATTGGCAATGTAAATGTTATGCCGCCGCGACAGGCCGACCGCTTCCAACATGGTATCCAACAGTTTACCCGCGCGACCGACAAACGGTTCTCCGCGCAGATCTTCGTTTTCACCGGGACCCTCCCCGATAAACAGCACCTCGGCATTGGGATTTCCCACACCAAACACCACGTTGTGCCGCGTTTCGCACAAACCGCAAGCGCGACATTGTTCGCAACGGGATTTTAATTCATTCCACATGCGGATCGTTCTTCCTTCCTTGACAAATGATGGGTGATATGGTACAGTTTTAATCGTACCAAACTTTGAGAAGTGGAGATGTAAAAAATGGCAAAACAGATTTTAGTTGAAACGTCTGCCCGTCACATTCACGTATCTCGTGAACACCTGGATATCTTATTCGGTGCGGGCTATGAATTAACCCCGAAAAAAGATCTTTCGCAGCCCGGTCAGTTTGCTTGTGCCGAGCGCGTTGACGTGGTCGGTCCCAAAAAGACCTTGGCCGGTGTCAGCATTTTAGGTCCTGTTCGCCCTGCCACGCAGGTTGAACTGTCGCTGACCGATGCTCGTTCCATCGGTGTTGTCGCCCCGATCCGTGAATCCGGTGACGTTGCCGGTTCCGGCGGTTGTAAACTGGTCGGTCCGTGCGGCGAAGTGGAGATCACCGAAGGTGTTATCGCCGCCAAACGTCACATTCATATGACGCCCGAAGATGCCGCGGAATACGATGTAAAAGACAAAGACGTCGTTTCGGTAAAAGTGGAATCTGCCGATCGTTCGCTGGTGTTCGGCGACGTGGTTGTGCGTGTCAGCAGTTCGTATGCGTTGGCCATGCACATCGACACCGATGAATCCAATGCGGTAGCCGCCGGCATGAATGCCATGGGTACGCTCATTAAATAATCGTTTTCTGAAAAGCCCTGTCGCTGTGCGACAGGGCTTATTTTTTATTTTCCGACACAAAAACGCGAGAAAATACCGTCAACAACCGCTTCGGTCGCACGCTCGCCTGTCAGTTCCAACACCGCGCTGATCGCGCTGTCTACGCTGACCGACACCGCATCCAACGTCATGCCGCCTTCCAACGCCGCGAGCGCTTCGCGCACACCGTCCGACGCGCGGCTGACACACAACCGTTGACGTTCGGTAGCCAGCACCGGTTCGGCTTCGTTCAAACGGGCTATACCTGTCACGGTATGGATCGCCTGTTGCAAGGCATCAAGGCCTTCCCCGTTTGTCGCCTGTAACCGCACAACATAAGGGAATTTTTTGACGATGGCCGTATCATCCAAGCGTTTCTCAAGATCTTGTTTGTTGATCAACACTACCGTGTTGTCGATAGGTAATTGTTCAATAAGAGCGACATCGTCTGTCGACAATGGGCGCGACGCATCAAACACCGCCAGGATCAGCGCCGCCGTTTCCATCCGCTTGCGCGAACGTTCCACGCCGAGTGCTTCAACGGTGTCTTCGGTCTCGCGGATACCGGCGGTATCCGACAAACGCAAGCACACTTCTCCAACGCGCACGGTTTCTTCTACCACGTCGCGCGTGGTACCTGCGATGGGCGTTACAATACTGCGCTCACAACCACTGAGCAGATTCATCACGGTAGATTTTCCCACATTGGGGCTGCCCACGATCACCGTATCAATGCCTTCGCGCAATACGCGACCCGCATCGTAGGTGGCAAGCAGTTGCGACAGGGTTTCCGCCGCCGCTTGCAATTCCTGTTCCAGTTGTTCAGCGCCAAGTTCCGGAATATCGTCGTCGGGATAATCCACAAAAGCGGAAAACTGTGCTTGCAACGCAATAAGCGATTCCTTGACCGCCGATAATCGCCGATACAACGCGCCCTCTCTGACCGACAGCGCCGTACGCGCCGCCAAACGACCGTTTGCGCTGATAAGCGTCATAACGGATTCCGCCTGCGTGAGATCTACTTTACCGTTTAGAAAAGCACGGCGCGTAAACTCCCCCGCTTCTGCCGGCACAGCACCGGCAGCAAACAACGCGCGCAGCGTACGTTGCAACAGATACACACCGCCGTGGCAGGAAAGTTCCACCACGTCCTCGCCGGTATAACTGTGCGGTGCGCGAAAAACTGTAGCCACGCATTCATCAATGATCCCGTCATCGTCTGCTACCTTGCCATATGCCGCGCGGTAACCGACAAGCGCGGTCAAGCGTCTGGTTTCGTCGAATGGGCGAAACACCCGATCGGCTATTTCTATTGCACCGTTACCGGACAGGCGAATCACTCCCAGTCCGGCCGGTGCCATCGGTGTGGAGATCGCCGCAATAACGGTTGCCATTATTCGCTTTGTGCCGGCGCGGTCGCTTCGCCTTCCGTTTCCACGGGGGCTTCGCCCTCGGCCGCTTCCTCTTCGTCTTCGTGCGGAACTTGAGCCAGCGATACGATACGCGTACCTTCTTCCACACGCATGACACGGACACCCTTGGACGGGCGACGGCATTGACGAATCTCGTTGGCGGCCAGACGGATGATGATACCGCCGGACGAAATGAGAATGATATCGTCATCCACACTCACCATGCGAATGGCGGCAACATCACCGTATTCTTCGGTGTGATAGTTGGTAAGACCTTTACCGCCACGAGATTGGATGCGGTAATCGTCAAATTCGCTGAGACGTCCGTAACCGGTTTCGGTAACGGTCAGCAACAAATTATTTTCGTCGCGCACCGCCATGCCGACCACTTCGTCGTCTTCCTGCAGGGTAATGGCTTTTACGCCACGGGCGGTACGCCCCACCACGCGTGCATCATTTTCATCGAAGCAGATCGCCATACCTTTGCGAGTACCGACGAGCAGTTTTTGGTAACCATCGGTCACGTGTACCCACGCAAGTTCGTCGCCTTCGTCAAGGTCAACAGCGATAAGACCGCTCTTGCGAGCATTGGCATAAGCGTTCAACCGTGTGCGTTTAATAACACCGCGACGGGTGACCATGCACAAATATTTATCTTCTTCAAATTCGGTAACACGAATCATCGCCGACACTTTTTCATCTGCAGTCAGCGGCAAGAGATTGACGATGTTCATACCTTTCGAGGTGCGGCTTCCTTCCGGTACCTCATAGCACTTCAGGCGGTACACGCGCCCTGCCGTGGTGAAGAACATCACAATGTCGTGACTGGAGCACAAGAACATTGTCTGCGTAATATCTTCCTGTCGGGTCGTCATGCCCTTGATACCGCGACCGCCGCGACGCTGTGCTTTATATACGTCGACCGGCTGGCGTTTGATGTAACCGAGTTGCGACAGGGTCAACACACACTCCTCCACCGGAATGAGGTCTTCAATATCCACTTCGCCCGATACCATCGAGATTTCGGTGCGGCGATCATCACCGTATTTGTCGCGCATTTTTAAGCACTCGTCTTTGACGATTGCTTTGATCTTCATTTCGTCTTCCAAAATACTTTGCAGTTCGGCAATCTTTGCGCGCAACGCAGCAAGTTCGTCCTCGATCTTCTGGCGCTCCAGACCCGACAACTGACGCAACCGCATCTGCACGATGGCTTCCGCCTGAATCTCATCGAAACCAAAGCGCTCCATCAATTTCTGTTTTGCATCGGCGGTATCCAGCGAACCGCGAATGATGGCAATAACTTCATCAATGAAATCTACCGCCACTTTCAGAGCTTCCACAATATGCTCGCGCTCTTTTGCCTTGCGCAACTCAAACTGCGTACGGCGGGTGATCACTTCGCATTGGAACTTGATGTACTCTTCCAACATCTCTTTGAGCGTAAGAACGCGCGGCACACCGTTAACCAGCGACAGCATGATCGCACCGAACGTGCACTGCATCTGCGTATACGCAAACAACTGGTTAAGCACCACCTGCGGGTTGGCATCCTTTTTCAAATCAATAACGATGCGCATGCCTTCGCGGCTGGAATGGTCAACGACATCGCGAATACCCTCAATGCGCTTTTCATCCGCCAGTTCAATGATGGATTTCACCAAATTCAGTTTATTAACCTGATACGGAATTTCCGACACAATAATGCGGAAACGGTCGTTGTGTTCTTCAATTTCAGTCTTGGCGCGCACAATGATACGGCCGCGACCCGTCGCATAAGCGGCACGGATGCCGGAATAGCCCATGATAACACCGCCGGTCGGGAAATCAGGGCCTTTGATGCAGTCCATGATTTCCGGTAACGATGCGTCGGGGTTATCAATAAGCAGGCAGATGCCGTCCACAACTTCACGCAGGTTGTGCGGCGGAATGTTGGTCGCCATACCGACCGCAATACCAACCGAACCGTTTACGAGCAAGTTCGGAAAACGCGACGGCAATACCACCGGCTCTTGCAAACGGTCGTCGTAGTTGGGTGCAAAGTCTACCGTCTCTTTTTCAATATCCGCCAACATGTCCATCGACATTTTAGTCATGCGGGATTCCGTATAACGGTAGGCAGCCGCCGGGTGACCGTCGATCGAACCGAAGTTACCGTGACCGTCAACAAGCGGATAACGCAACGAGAAATCCTGTGCCATACGCACCATGGCATCGTACACCGATGCGTCACCGTGGGGATGGTAACGGCCAAGCACCGCACCTACCGTATCGGCGCACTTGCGGTGCGCTTTATCGGGAGTGAGGTTGTTTTCGTGCATCGTATACAGAATACGACGATGCACGGGTTTTAAACCATCACGCACATCCGGTAACGCACGCGCCACGATAACCGACATCGAATACTCAAGGAAACTTTTTTTCATTTCCTTTTCCAGGTCGACCCCGATCACTTTATTGTTTTGTACCGTCATTTGCTCATCCATCGTTTTTTCTCCTTTAGGTGAGTTGTAATTTACTACGCAAGGCAGCGGCATCCTCTACCGCATCCCACGGAATTTCCAGTTGTTCACCGTCGGCAAACTGTACCAACAAGGCGGTAGCAGTCTGTCCGTAACGTACGCGGCTTTGTACGACAAAATCCATAACCCCGTCACGGCGCCGCGCCACACCGTTTTCGGTAAAAACCAACCACATACGCTTATCTTGTCCTCGTTCGCTCAAACACAGAACGCCGTATCCCAACGCACCGCCGAGGGATAAAAACACAATCTCCCATGCCAGTACACTAAGAAGCGGCCACGGAGCGATCGGGATCATCAGCGCCGGCACCACGGCGTATACCGCCAACTGCGGCAATAACAGGCCGAAGAACTGACGCACACGTTGCTTTTCGCGGGGATTATCCGTCGTAGCGCGGGTAATAACCGTATCGTAATTTGCAAAACGCACCGTCGGCAGCGGCTCGTGACGAATCGGGACGGCAGGTGACTTTAAACGGTAAAGTGAGGGCTTTAACACGTGCATCAATAGCCGCCGAAGGGCGTTCATATCCCCCGCCGTGAGATCCATACTGCGCAAAAACACGGTGTAACGTCTATCGCCGAATGCGATGCCGTCTGTCGTTTCACAAAACTGCGTAACGTCGGCATAGTATACCGTGTTCGTACCGCGCATGGTTGTGTGTGCCACGTGATCGCGATAAAACGACAGCATACTGCCGCCGCGGATCATGCGCTCATCCTGCCAGTTGTTAAGTAAGGCCTGTTCGCTTTCCCGAAGCGTTTGGCGACGGTCGTGTAACAACCACGCAATGGCAATCCAAACACAGACCGCCAACAACGGAAACAACACAAAGATCGTTAACCAATCGGTTTCAGCAATCAGCGCCGCCGCTTGTAAAGCAAAAAAAGCAAACAAAACGGCCAAAATTATGCGCACTAACAAGCGAACGGGATCGTGCAACGCTTTTCGCCAACGCTCCTCTTCTTCGCCCGTTAAGAACCGCCCGGCCACAACCGTAATCGGGGATTCGTTGGGGGTTTCCGACATCGGACGGTCCTCCTTAAAAAACTTTATGCCATGTGACTGTCCACCACGGCAGACAATTCTTCAAAATTTGTAATATTCCGTTTGGGAATAACGAGTTGACGTGTTTTACCGGTATACAGTTCCACCGTATGGCGGCAATCCACCGCCCGCGTGATATGCGACCACGGCAACTGTAACGGTTTGACGTGTTGAGAATCACCGATCAGACGCACGGCCTTTTCGGTAAACTCCACCCGCAAGAAACAAGCGCCTCGCTCGGTTTCGGTAATGACGCGCCGCATCTTTACCCGCGTTTTGATAACCGCAAATAAAAAGAGGATCATCATACCCAATAAAAATACGGGCAACGGATGCGCGGCGAGCAGAAAATACCCGACTGTAGCAACCACCGTCATCAGCAAGCATTTATTGGGTAACGCTTCATAAAAATCTTCCATCGTCATATCGGTGGCAAGACCGACCAGTTCGTTATCGGTATACTCCACGTTTACCGTCAACAAGACGTCTTCCGTTTCGGGTTCGGTGTGCCACGTAAACGGCGTTTCTTCCGAGGCGGTCGCCTGTGCCGATGCCAAATGAACGCATTGCATCGGCGCTAAATGCGAAAGCGCCGCTTGTCGCGTAATCGCCGCCGTTTTTTCGGTAAGAAACCGCGACGGAATCGCAATGCATTTACCGTCCATTCCGCAAAAAATCATCATGTCGGCGGTTTCTACAAACAAACGACATTGTTCGTAGGGAATGACCGCCGTGGCGGTAGCAGTACGCTTGCGAACGGCATCCTCTTCCACCAATACCGTGCCCACAAACGAGTATCCGGCGTATACGGTGGCATCATAGGCCTGTTCATTGCGACGGCGAAGTTTGGCGGGCAGGGTAATCATGACCCAAATTTCCGACAACACCAACAAACCCAGTAAGAACAGCATGGACCAGTCGATTTCGCCATTGTAAAACACATTTGGAAACGCCGATGCCACACAGAAAATCAATAAAACCAGTGTAATGATACGCGGATTTACCATTCTGTGACGTGTTTGAAGGATCTCCTGCGAACGCACGTATTCGTCCCGTGTCAGATCCACGGCATATTCGGTTGTGCGCTCTTCGGTATTCATAACAGATTCCTCAAATATCCAAATTTGACACGTATTTTGCGTTTTTCTCAATAAACTCGCGACGCGGCTCAACCTTGTCACCCATCAAAATGGTAAAGGCCTCATCTGCCGCGATAGCATCCGACAATTCCACTTTCAACATGGTACGGAACGCGGGATCCATGGTGGTTTCCCAAAGTTGTTCAGGATCCATTTCACCAAGACCTTTATAACGTTGAATATCGGTGTTGCCGCCGAGTTCTTCAATGTAACGGTCACGTTCCTCGTCCGAGAACGCGTAACGGACCTGTTTACCCTTCGCCACTTTAAACAGCGGCGGTTGGGCAATGTAGATATGACCTTCTTCGATAAGCGGACGCATGTAGCGGAAGAAGAAGGTGAGCAACAGCGTACGAATGTGTGCACCGTCGACGTCAGCATCGGCCATGATAATAACTTTTCCGTAACGGAGTTTGGAAATATCAAAATCATCGCCGATACCGCAACCGAGGGCAACGATTACAGGTACTAATTTTTCATTGCCGTATACTTTGTCTAAACGAGCTTTCTCCACGTTGAGCATTTTGCCCCACATGGAAAGAATGGCTTGGAAGTTACGGTCGCGACCTTGGATCGCGGAGCCACCGGCGGAATCACCCTCAACGATGTACAGTTCGGTACGCTCGGCATCGCTCCAAATACAATCGGCCAGTTTATCCGGCATACGTGTGGAGGCAAGACCACTCTTCTTACGCGCCAACTCTCGCGCACGCTGAGCGGCTTCACGAACACGGGCGGCATTAATGGATTTTTCCAAAATACCCTTTGCAACCGCGGGATTTTCTTCTAAATACGGTGCTAATTTTTCATTTAGTAACTGCGTAACCAGCGTACCCATTGCCGTGTTACCGAGTTTTGCTTTGGTCTGCCCTTCAAACTGGGCATCTTTCAGTTTGACGCTGATTACCGCTGTCAAACCTTCGCGTACGTCGTCACCTTTTAAGTTGGAATCTGCTTCTTTCAGCATGTTATGACGGCGCGCATAGTCATTTAAAAGGCGGGTAATACCGTTTTTAAAGGAGTTCTCGTGTGTACCGCCATCCACCGTGTGAATGTTGTTGGCAAACGAAATAATATTTTCGTTGTAACTATCGTTATACTGGAACGCCACTTCAGCGATGGAATCACCATCGGTCAACGACATATGTACGACGTTGTCATGCAAGGCCTGATAACCGCGCGTTTTGTTCATGAAATCAACAAAGGACGAAATACCGCCTTCATAGCAATATTCCTGCGAAACGATGTTTTCTTCATCGCGCAAGTCGGACAAGGTAATCTTAAGACCCGCGTTCAGGAATGCTTGCTCTCGTAAGCGTTTTTGCAGAACTTCAAATTCATATTCCGTAGTTTCGCTGAAAATTTCCGCATCAGCTTTAAAGCGAATCAAGGTACCGTCACATTCCGACGTACCGATTACCGTTAAATCATTGGTGGGAACACCACGCTCAAACCGCTGAGCAAACACTTTGCCTTCACGGGAAATCTCAACTTCCAACCACTCCGACAAGGCATTAACGACCGAAGAACCAACACCGTGCAGACCACCGGATACTTTATAACCACTACCGCCGAATTTACCGCCGGCGTGCAACACGGTTAACACCACCGTAACGGTGGGAATACCCAATTTTTCATTGATACCGACCGGTATACCACGGCCGTTATCACGCACGGAAATTACGTCACCCGGCAGAATATCCACTTCAATGTGGGTACAGAAGCCGGCTAACGCTTCGTCGATGGAGTTATCCACAATTTCGTATACGAGATGATGAAGACCGCGAGGGCCGGTCGAACCGATATACATACCGGGACGTTTACGGACTGCCTCCAGACCTTCCAAAACCTGAATTTGACTTTCGTCATAGGTTTCGCCGCCTGCGCGGGTCATTTCGTTTTCTAAGTTCTCATCCATTTTCATTTCGGTGCTCATGACGTTTCCTCTCATTCACTCAGTTTGACCGGAAAGATTCGGCTCGTTTTAACAACGTTGCACAGGATATTTGTGAAATATAAACGGTAGGTGGTTCGTCCCCTGTTTGACAAACCACAAAACTTTTCGGCAGATCATCACCCACGGTAACAACGCGCCCTTCGTGCTCTGCTTGATTTAAAAGTCCGCGGGTAAGTTTGGAAACCGTTGTGTTTTCCATATCAAAAATTCCCACGATCTCACGCATTGGAACGACAACATCTTGTCCTAAATGTAAATACATAACGGCCTCCTTTAAGTTTTCCACATGTTGTTGTTATTTTGTGGAAAGTTCGCCGTTTTTTACGTAAATTTTTTGTCCGCCTTTCAGCGCTTTTAGCGGATCCGGATCACAACAGGTAATAAACACTTGCCAGTCTTGAATATGGTTTAAAATATATTCTTGACGGGAGTGATCCAGTTCACTCATGACGTCGTCTAACAACGCGATCGGTTTTTCGCCCGTGACTTCTTCCAGCATGGCGGCTTCCGCTAATTTAATAGCCAATACGGCTGAACGTTGTTGGCCTTGTGAGCCAAAACTCCGCGCCGAACAACTATTGATATACACTTCCATATCGTCACGGTGTGGTCCGACGGTCGTGCATCCTGCACCAAAATCATCACGACGATGCAAGCGCAATTCTTCATAGAGTTTTACAGCTATTTCCGCCGGTGTTTCTTCCGGTAATACCGAAACGGTGGAAGCATAGCGAATATCAAATTCTTCTCGGCCGGAAGAAAGACCTTGATAGATTTTTCGCGCAATTGGTGCCATATGTTGTAAATAGCGTTGTCTGGCGTGAATAATACGACAGCCGGCTTGTGCCAACTGACGATCCCACAGATCCATCATTTCCGCAGCAGCTTCACTCGTGTCGCGTGCTTTGCAAAGTGCATTACGTTGCGATAAAATATGGGCGTAATCCGATAACGTTTTTACGTAAGCGGGTTTTAATTGACAATAAGCTGCATCAATCAAGCGACGGCGTTCGGCCGGTCCGCCTTTGATTAAAGAAAGATGAATCGGTGAAAACACAATTCCGCAAAATACACCGGCTAATTTTGCGGCAGACGTTTGTTTTATGCCGTTTAATGTTGCTTGTCGGCGATTTTGAATGGTAATTTGCGCATCTTGCTGTCGATCAGCCGCCGTAAATTCTAAGGAAAGGCGGGCTATTTCTTCGTTAAAACCAACCAGTTCGCTGTCTTTCGCACTTCGGAAACTTTTTGTACCGGTAAATAACCAGATTGCTTCTAACAGGTTGGTTTTTCCTTGCGCATTTTCACCAACAATGACATTGACACCGGGAGTCGGGCAAAATTCACCTTTTTTTAGGTTACGAAACCCTTCAAATGATAAGCGGGAAACCTGCATAGTTGATTCCTCACTCAACCGTAATGGTTTGATTATTTACCGACACCGTATCACCCACGCGGATTTTTTTACCGCGTTTGGTACACACTTCTCCGTTTAGGAGAACTTGTCCGTCTTGTATCATCCATTTTGCTTGACCACCGGTTTCAACAATACTGGATAATTTTAATAAAGCATCAAGGCGGATAAATTCGGTTTGTATTTTCTGTATCATACGCGTTTTAATTTAACAGGCAGAACTAAAAACAAGAAATTCTCGCCTGCGGTCGGAACGATCTTCATCGGTGCTTGTGCGCCGTTAAGTTCGATCAAAACTTCATCACTTTCGGTATTGCGTAAAGCATCCAGTAAAAAGCGGCAGTTAAAGCCCATTTCTTCAGGACGGCCTTCCATACCGACCGAGACAACTTCATTAACGCTACCAAGTGCCGTAATACAGGAAAGATAAATCTGATCATCTTTAAAACGACAGATCAACGGAGATTTTAAACGGTCACTGATAACCAGCGAAGCACGATCCACAGCATCAATCATTTCACGAGTCTTCACACGAATACGGCTGGTAGTCTGTACCGGAATTGCTTTGCGATACGGTAAAAATTCACCGTCGAGCAAACGGGAAAAGACCGAATAACCGCCAATTTCCATGATGATATGACGCGAACCGACCGTTAAATATAACGGTTCTTCCTCATCACTTAACAATTTTAATACTTCACCAAGCGTTTTGCCGGGTACAACAAATTGTAAGGATTCGTTGCTTTTGATTTCCTCGCAACGCATTGCCAGACGAGAACCATCGACCGCTACCAAACGAAGCGTATTATCGGCAATTTCAAACTGCACACCGGTATGAATCGGGCGAGTATCGCTCTGTGCAGTAGCAAACAACGTTTGACGAATCATGCTTTTTAACACATTTTGTTGCATGGTTAATGCCGCACCGTCGTTAATTGTGGGAAGTTCCGGATAATCAGCAGACGGAAAACCCATGATGGTAAATTCAGATTTACCGCTGCGAATGACGGTATTGTGACGTTCATTTGAAGCAATCGTTACTTCCTCTTCCGGTAATTTTCGAATGATCTCCGAAAAGAGTTTGGCGGTTAATACCAACTCACCCGCTTCTTCTACGTCGGCTTCAATGGTGGTGGTGATACCCAGTTCCATGTCGTATCCGGCTAAAAACAGAGAGGTGGCATTGGCTTTCATTAAAATACCTTCCAAAGCAGGTAATGCCGATTTGGAAGCAACACCTCTTTGCACGTTATTTACAGCATCCACCAATGCTTGTCTTGCGCAAGTAATTTTCATAGAACATCGTCCTTTCTTATCAAAACATATTCTTTCTTTATAGTAGTATTTAGTAGTTGCGGTTGAATTGTGGATAACTTTTAAAAACCCCGAAATGATAAGCGTTTTTTAATTATTTTTTTGTGAAAAAACGTGGGAATGTTTTGTGGTGAAATGTGAATAAAAAATAGTTATTCACAACGTGTTGAAAGACGGTGTGTGGAATGTTAAAAAGTCGTTAAAAACTTCTAACATCTTTCCACCAAAAATCCCCAAAACTTTTCACATTAGGTTTCGGAAATGTTTTTAATAATATCCTTAACCATACCCTTAAACGTCATGTTTTGCTCCATGCGTTCCTCCACTTTTTGAAGAGCATACACAACAGTGGAATGGTCGCGTGCGCCAAATTCTTCACCGATTGCTTTCATCGGTAAGCTGGTCACGTTACGAACTACATAAACAGCAACCTGCCGTGCGGAAGAAATGGTAGCGGAACGCTTATTTGAACGAATATCCTCCGGCGTGACTTGCATGGTGCGCGCCACTTCGTTAATAATGCGTTCTACCGTAATCGGCACCGGCTGATTATCGTTTTTAATATCACGAATAGCCGCTTGTGCCGTTAAAATGGAAGGTGTTTCTCCCTCTAACATACATTGCGCATGCATACGGCGAACGGCACCTTCAAGCTGTCGCACGTTGCTCTTTAAATGAGAAGCCAAGCAGTTGACAACATCATCACTAATATTCATTTGCAACAACTGTGCTTTTCGTTTAATGATGGCAATGCGGGTTTCCAAATCCGGCGGTTGCATATCTACCATAAGACCCATTTCAAAACGGGTGCGCAACCGTTCTTCCAACGTGGCAATTTCACGCGGCGGGCGGTCAGACGTTAACACGATCTGTTTACCCGATTGATGCAATTCATCAAACGTATGGAAAAATTCCTCCTGGGTGCGCTGTTTGCCGGAAATAAATTGAATATCGTCAATTAACAAAATATCAACTTGACGGTATTTGGCACGAAATTCCATAGTAGAGTTGTTACGGATCGCTTCGATCAACTCATTTGTCATAAATTCGCCTTTGGTAAATAAAATACGCATCATCGGATTGCGACGGCGGATTTCATTACAAATAGCAAACATCAAGTGTGTTTTGCCGAGACCGGAACCGCCGTAAATGAATAACGGGTTAAAATCGCCGGCCGGTTTGGTGGCAACCGCTTGTGAAGCAGCATGTGCTAATTTATTAGAAGGACCGATAACAAAGTTTTCAAACGAATACTCCAAATTACTGGGATTTTGATTTAACATATTTTCCGCTGCGGGAAAAGCAGATGCAACCGCTGTTTCCGTAACCGATCCGTGTTGTTCTTCTTCCGATAAAATTTTTAGGTCAAACGGAATGCCGAATACTTCGTGAATGGCGGCTTTAATTTTATCCGCATACTGACCTGTAATAATACCGCGTTGGAAATTAGTGCGCACCATTACTACAACGGCACTTTCATCCATGCCGTACGGTTCAATACAACTGATCCACGTGTTATATGCAACCTCACTGATATCCGGTTGATCGTGAAGATATGCTAATATTCCGGACCACGCTTCTTTGATAGATTCCATGTTTTTTCAAACTCCTTTATGTTGAAAAACGCTATTAATATATATAATATATATAAAGGTATAGATACACTACTAATTGTATCATATTATTTTAAGGTTTACAAGCCGAAAAACAAATAAATTTTAAATTTTTACGGCATAGGGAGTCTACGGATACCAAAAGAAAACGAAAACGCCAAAAAAAGCAAAATAAACCGCAAATACAGTAGAGATAAAAAACAGTCGTTTCGTGTAAATTTATGCTTGTTCGGAAAAAAGAGGGAAAAACTGTTGACTTTTGGGAAATATCTGTTATATAATAAACTCTCGCAAGGCGAAAGGAGGAATACCAATGTTTCGGACATATCAGCCTAAGAAAAGACATCGTAAAATGGAACACGGCTTCCGCAAGAGAATGGCAACTGCCAACGGCCGTAAGGTTCTGGCTCGCCGCAGAGCTAAGGGAAGAAAAAGTCTTACCTATTAAAAAGAGCCACCATGTGTGGCTTTTTTTTATAGCCGCATTCTTGTGTGGCTGATGCTCAACAAAAAAGAGGAATCGGTATGCCAAAGTTAACGGTGCTTAAACAGAATACCGAGTTTCGCGGTGCGTATTATCGGGGAAAGTCATACGTACATCCTTTGCTGATCGCTTATATCCGAAAAAATCGGTTCGGTGTTGCGCGTATCGGCATTACCACCGGCAAAAAAATCGGGAAAGCCGTTGCGCGTAACCGTTGCCGCCGTTTAATTCGCGAATCGTTTCGCCATATTCTGCCGGAAATCAGCGGCGGGTACGATATGGTATTTGTCGCGCGCGGTGCAACGACAGGGTCCTCTTGCCAAAAAGTTGAGCATGCCATGCGTGATCTGCTGAAAAAAGCAGGTGTGTTGTTATGAAACACGTGTTGATACTACTCGTTAAGGGGTACCGAAAATTCATCTCTCCCCTGTTTCCGCCTGTTTGTCGGTTTACACCGAGTTGTTCTGCTTACGCCATTGAAGCGATCGGGCGCTTTGGCGCAATTCGTGGGATGTATCTTGCCATACGGCGTATCGCTCGTTGCCGGCCGGGTGGCGGGCATGGATACGATCCTGTTCCCGAAACTTTTGACGAAATCAAAAAACGGAGAAGGAGATGATCTCGTGGGTTTTTTAGAACCTGTTTTTGGATTACTGGCGGTACCGCTGGGTTGGTTGTTAAGTTTAGTTTATAAAGGCGTCCATAACTACTTTTTAGCGATTTTCTTATTCACGTTCGTGGTGCGTCTGTTAATGTTCCCGCTGTCACTGAAGACGCAAAAAAGTCAGGCAGACCGTGCGCGTTTAGCACCTCGTTTGGAACGCCTGAAGAAAAAATACGAAAAAGACCCGAAAAAACTCCAAGAAAAACAAATGGCGCTGTATGAAAAACACGGCGTCAGCATGACCGGCGGCTGCATGCCGATGTTGGTGCAAATGCTGGTACTCTTTGGTATTATTTCGGTTATCTACTCTCCCCTGCAGTACATCAAGAGCGTTCCGGTCGAAGTAATTAACACTACCGTCAACGCCATGAGTTACGATTACAAGGCCTATGAAAAAGATGCTAAGGACGGCAAAGCCACCGATGCACAAAAAGCGGCTTATGAAGCAGCTAAAAAGGCCAATTTGCCGGATCGCAGTAAATTTGCGGGCTATTACAAAGAAATGAATATGCTCGATAACTTGGAAAAGTACGAAGCACAAGTTACGGCGGCACTGAGCAAAGACGATCAGAAATACATTGCCGAGATGAAAACCTTCCGCGAAGAATTCAATGTTTTCGGATTGGATCTGCTTGCCAGACCGTGGGGTGAAAAGGGCTTTGCCGGTATTAACCTGTTGTGGTTGTTGCCGCTGATTTCCGGTATTACCGCGTTCTTGTCCAGTTGGCTGTCGATGCATTATACCAAACAGGCGACCGCTGCGGAAAATCAGCAGGCACAGGGTTGCTCCAATGTGATGATGCTGGTGTGGATGCCTGCTTTCTCGCTGTTCATTACCTTCTCGGTACCGGGCGGTGTCGGCGTGTACTGGATATGTTCCAACTTGATCGCTATGTTGCAGACCTTTGTGCTCAATAAGATCTACAATCCGATTAAGATCCGCGAACAGGCGGAAATTGAATACGAAGAGCGCCGTCGCAAAAAGCAAGAAGATAAAAAACGCTTAGCGGAAGCCCGCGCAAAAGAACAGCGTGAGTTGGCGCAGCAGATCAAAGAAGAGAAAAAAGCGCCTTCCAAAAAGAAAAAGGCCGATTCTGCTAAAAAAGAAGTTCCCGCAGAAGAAAAATCGGCGACCGAAGAGCCGACTACTGAAGAACCGAAAGACGAGTAATCGTTCGGAATAGATGAAGAGAGGAAAAAGCACCGTGCAAAAAGAATTGCTCAAAGAGGCGGAAACGGTAGAAGAAGCCGTTCGATTAGCCGCCGAGGAACTGGGTGTTCCGCAAGAAGATCTCACGGTAGAGGTCTTACAAGAGCCGCAGAAAAAAACATTGGGATTGTTCGGCGGCACGCCGGCACAAGTAAAAGTGACCGTAAAAGAAAAAAGTTCGTCGGCCGCGGCCGTTGCGTTCTTACGTGATATCTTAAAGGATATGGGCGTTGAGGACGTAGAGATCACGGTAAAAGAAGACGACGACACCTGCGCCTTAACGTTAGAAGGCGAAGATCTTGGTTTTATCATCGGCCGTCGCGGCGAAACGCTGGATGCGTTGCAGTATCTTACCAGTTTGGTCGCCAACCGCGCCGAAAACGCTTTCTGCCGTGTTACCGTTAACGTCGGCAACTATCGCGAGAAACGCGAAAAGACCTTGTCCTCGCTGGCTCGCAAAAATGCCATTCAAGCGGCGAAAAACGGTCGTAAGACCTCGCTTGAACCCATGAACCCGTATGAGCGCCGCATCATTCACACCGCCGTTCAAAAGGTGGAGGGCGCGACCTCTTACAGCGTTGGCAGCGAACCGCATCGCCACGTTGTGATCGCACCGTCGGAGGATAACCCCGTCAAATCGCGTTCGCGCGGCCGTGGCCGTTCGGAACGTCGTGACGAGCGTCCCGTTCGCGGTGAAGCGCGTGACCCGATGGCTGTTGACCGTCCGGTTCGCAAATTCGTACCGCGCAGCAACCCGATGAACACGGCTGAGGATATTGCTCCTCCGGAGCGCACCACGTCCGAAACCGAGCTCAAAGCCACGCTGTACGGCCGCATCGACCTGTAAAACTGCTAACATAAAACGCGCCGGTAACATT
>JAZOQQ010000154.1:0-7011 GCA_045656165.1 Acutalibacteraceae bacterium | reverse complement strand
GGTCGCAATGTGGCGGCCGCCTATCATGCCGTGACCGCCGGATTTGAAGCGGCACGCATTATCAAAGATTTCCGACCTGATTTTGCGATCGGTACGGGTGGATACGTATGCGGACCGGTGTTGCAAAAAGCCGCCAAGATGGGTGTGCCGATTTTGTTGCATGAGGCAAACGCTTTGCCCGGTGTGACCGTCAAGTTGCTTGCCAAGCAGGCCAAGGCCGTGATGATCGCCACCGAAGCGGCACGTCGCCATTTTCCCGAAAACACGCCACTAACCGTAACAGGTAACCCGTTACGGCGCGATTTCACCGTGATGGATCGTCAAACCGCGCGCCGTGAACTCGGATTGGACGAACGGCCGATGGTACTGTGCTTCGGCGGCAGTTTGGGCGCGCGCCACTTAAACGAAGCGGTCGCCGGTGTTCTCAAACGCAATGCCGACAAAAAGTCGTTGCAATTTATCGTGGGAACGGGTCGCGGCGAAAACTATGCACGTATGCAAGCGTTGCTTAAAGAATACGGCGTTGAGCCGGACGGTGTGCATGTGCAGGTGCGCGAATACATCGACGATATGCCACGCTGTATGGCGGCGGCAGATCTCGTGGTATCGCGTTGCGGTGCGATGACGCTCAGCGAATTACCGGTCATGAAAAAGCCGTCGGTGCTGGTGCCGTCACCTTACGTGGCGGAAAACCATCAATATTACAACGCCATGGCGCTTGCCGATCGCGGTGCCGCCGTGTGCATTGAAGAAAAAGATTTGACAGATGCGACGTTGTGGGATACCATAGAAACAACGGCGCTCAACTCGCAAAGACTTGCTCACATGAGTGAAGCGGCAGGCGAAGCGGCGATCACGGATGCGCACGAACGCATCTACGCTGTCATTCGGGAGGTCTTGTCGCTGTAACACACTTGCACCTTTTTGACCGAAAATCATAGGATGGGGTATAAGAACCGTTTTGATTTTCGGGATAGAGGTGGATGCTGTGTCAAAATTGATAATAGAAGGCGGGCGCCGACTGGGCGGGGCGGTACATATTCACGGTGCGAAAAATAGTGCGTTGCCTATTTTGGCGGCTTCGTTCTTAAGTGCCGGTACATGTGAGATCGAAAATTGTCCGTGTTTGTCCGACGTACGCGCAGCTGTTGACATTTTGCGGCACTTGGGGTGCCGCGTAACGTGGGAAGACCACACGGTGTGTGTGGACGCCTCTGCGGTTACCGGATTTGCGGTGCCCGATACGTTGATGCGTGAAATGCGCTCGTCAATTGTGTTTCTCGGTGCGATCGCCGCAAAGACAGGCCGCGCCGAACTGTCCTTCCCGGGCGGCTGCGAGTTAGGGCCGCGTCCCATTGATTTGCATTTATCAGCGTTGCGGCAACTGGGGTTGCAGATACACGAAGAAGGCGGGCGGTTGAACTGCCGCGTTAACGATCGTTTAATTGGGTGCCCCATTTCGTTGTCGTTTCCCAGCGTTGGGGCAACCGAAAATGTGTTGCTCGCGGCGGTGACCGCCAAAGGTACTACCACCATTTTTAACGCGGCACGCGAACCGGAGATCGTTGATCTGTGCGAATTTTTGATCGCGTGTGGCGCGCACATTACGGGAGCTGGTGAGGGCACCATTGTCATTGAAGGTGTTGAGCGGTTACACGGATGCCGTCATCGCGTGATCTCCGATCGGATCGAAACGGCCACGTACATGAGCGCGGCGGCAATCACGGGCGGTTCCTTGTTGCTCAAAGACACACGTCCCGAACAGGTGCAAGCGCTTCTCCCTGTATTTGAAGAGGCGGGTTGCGAAGTGGTGTCGTGGCAGTCGGAACTGCTGATACACGCACCGGGTCGTTTGCGCCGCGTGCGCACCGTGCGCACGTTGCCCTATCCGGGCTTTCCTACCGATGCGCAGGCACTTATCATGGCGATGACCTGCGTGGCAGACGGAACCAGCGTGTTTGTGGAAACTATTTTTGAAAGTCGCTACAAACACGTGTGTGAACTTATGCGGATGGGCGCACACGTGAAAGTGGAAGGGCGCGTTGCGGTCGTGGAAGGCGTACCGACCTTGTCAGGCGCTTCGGTGGAATGCACCGATCTGCGCGGGGGTGCGGCATTGGTGTTGGCAGGACTTGCCGCTGAAGGCCGTACGGAAATCACACAATTACAGCATATTGAGCGTGGGTATGAAAACATGGCAGGTGTATTAAGCGCTGTGGGAGCAACCGTCACGCTGACATAAAAAAACGGAGTTAAAACGGATGAAAAAACGGCGGCTACAACTGAAAAGAAGACGCAGCCAGAAGCGATACAATAACCGCTTCCGGCTGTTTGTCGTGCTGTCGATTATCAATGTTTTATTACTGGTATTTACGATTCTGTTGTTGCCCGCCGCGCTTAATTCGCCTGACAAAGCAAAAAAGCCATCGCTTTTAGGGGTGCGGAGCATCACGGTGGAAGGCAACACCCAGTATGATAACAACGCGATCATTGCAATCAGCGAAATTCGCGTGGGACAAAGCGTGTTTTCCATTAACGAAGGACAAGCCGTTAAGAAGATCAAAAAGACGTTCTCTTACGTGGAGGACGTGTCCATTGATGTCGGGGTTTCGCGCAACGTGGTTATCCGCATCACCGAAGCGGAAGAAATGGGCGCCGTATATGCAGGCGGCAACTGGATCGTAGTGGACAGCGACGGTGTGGGGCTGTTGCGCTTGCCGATCGAAAGTGAGCGGCCACTCCGACGGTTGTATTTGAAGGGCGCACAGACCGTGTCCGATGAGCTGGGTAAACAGGTGTTGTCTGATCGCAGTTTAGCGATCATATCGGAAATCTTCCAAGCGTTTGAACTGTATGAACTGGGTAACGTTAATGAGATTGATATGACGAACCTGTCGGATATTCGTGTTAACTGGAAAAATCAAATCGTCATCGCACTCGGCAATGATTCCAACTTGACGTATGAAATTGCGGTGGCGGCAGCGACCATCCCGAAAGTGTTGGATCGTCACGGCGCATCAGCAAGTGGTGTACTAAACATCAGCCAGTATTCCGACAAGACCATTGAGACACCGGCCATTATTTTTACGCCGTCCTAAAATATTTCAAAAAAACCAAAAATTTTCGCAAAATATGGTTGAAATCATGGGGTTGACATGGTAGAATTATAGCAGTATAATGTACAGTGACTCTGTAAACGTAGATTAACTGTTGCGAAATAAAAGGTAGGAGGATGTTCCATGAACTTTGAATACGACGATGAAGTCTTGGAGACCGGCACTCAAATTAAAGTAATCGGTGTAGGCGGTGGCGGCGGCAACGCAGTCAACCGTATGATCACGGCCGGTGTAAATGGTGTAGAATTTGTGGCGATCAACACGGATCACCAGGCATTGTTGCGCTCTCAAGCAACAATTAAATTGCAAATCGGTGAAAAACTGACGCGCGGTATGGGCGCCGGCGCAAACCCCGAAAAGGGTCAGCGTGCCGCTGAAGAAAGCCGCGATGAAATCATTTCCGTTCTGAAAGGCACCGACATGGTGTTCATTACTGCCGGTATGGGCGGCGGTACCGGTACCGGTGCGGCTCCCGTTGTGGCGGAGATTGCGCGTGAAATGGGTATCTTGACGGTTGGTATTGTTACCAAGCCGTTTGCGTTTGAAGGCCGTCGCCGTATGGAGCAGGCCGAAAACGGTATTGCGGTTCTGCGCGAGCATGTGGATAGCTTGGTGGTTATCCCTAACGAGCGTTTGAAACTTGTCAGCGAACAGCGCATCACGTTAGCGAACGCCTTCCAGGCGGCCGACAGCGTTCTGCGTCAGGGTGTGCAGTCCATTTCGGAACTCATCACCTGCGAAGCGGTCGTTAACCTCGACTTTGCTGACGTTACTGCCATCATGAAAGACGCCGGCTATGCTCATATGAGTATCGGTCGTGCCGAAGGTAAAGATAAAGCGGAAGCCGCGGCGCGCGAAGCGATCGCCAGCCCGCTGCTGGAGACCACCATCAACGGTGCGCGCGGTTTGATCGTCAGCGTTACCGCTTCGCCGGATATCCCGCTCGAAGATGTTGACGTGGCTTGCAGCATCATCGCCGAAGCCGCCCATCCGGATGTGAACACCATCTGGGGTCTGGCCTTTGACGAGAATCTGGAAGATGAACTGTGCATCACGTTGGTTGCGACCGGTTTCTCCGCTGACGGCTCGTACATCCCGCCCACGGAAGACGGCAAAGGCGGCACGGATTCCAGCGATTACGATGACGAGGATCTCCTCAACATGTTCCGCAAACGTCCGCAGCAATAATTCGTCAAGTAACGGTCGGAAGCCACGTGCTTCCGACCGTTTTTGTATCTTATAAAAGGAGGTGGCGCGGTATGTCCTCGCACCGCGATCTGCTTGCTCCGCTTCGTGCGGCAGTGGAAACGTACGATATGATCCGCGAAGGTGATCATATTGCCGTTGGTGTATCCGGCGGTAAAGATAGCATGGCGTTACTCTCGCTGTTAACGGCATTGCGCCGCTTTTATCCGAAATCCTTTTCGCTCACCGCTATCACATTGGATCCGTGCTTTGACGGTGAGGGCGATTATACCACGCTTAGCGCATGGTGCGAACAACACGGTGTACCGTTTGTGTTGCAACGCACCAAATTGTGGGAAGCGGTGCAGACTCATCTCAGCGGTAGCGAAATGCCGTGCAGTATGTGTGCGCGACTTCGGCGCGGCACGTTGCACCGCGTGGCCAAAGAACATGGGTGCAACAAAGTGGCACTTGGTCATCATCAAGACGATGCCGCGGAAACGATGCTGATGAATTTACTGTCGGGTGCCACCATTGGGTGCTTTTCACCGTGCAGTTATTTGGACCGCAGCGATTTGACACTCATTCGTCCCATGTTGTACCTCACCGAACAAGAAATTGCGGCGTACGTGCGACGAGAAGGACTGCCGATTATCGCATCCCGTTGCCCTGTTGACGGAGAAACACATCGTCAACGCGCCAAAGAACTGATCGCCGACCTGTCGGCTACCTACGGCGACGTCGGTAAAAAAATCACCGAAGCGTTACAAAAAGGACGTATCAGCGGGTGGTAAGCAAGAACAAATCCCATAAAAAAGCGGTCGGTTCTCACCGACCGCTTTTCTTTGATTTCAGTATAACATATCGGTTTTTTGGTGCAAAGAGTTATATCGTTTGCGGTGCAGGGAACAACGGCACTTCGTTGTTGGACAGGAGCGAAAAATAAAAAACAGACCGCAACCGAAACGTTGCGGCCTGTTTGGATGTGAGATGTTACAGGGATTGCGGATGATCCAGAACGAAACGAACGAGTAAGTTGGCACCGATTGGCAAGGCATCCTCATCGATATTGAAATCGGGATTATGTAACAGCGCCGTGATACCTTTGGCTTCGTTACGTGTACCGATACGGAACAACACGCCCGGTTTGACATCTTGGAAACGTGAGAAATCTTCCGAAGCCATTTGCGGCGCAATGATCGACACATTCTCATCACCGAGCATATTTTTAGCGGTGGAGAGCCATGCTTCGCACAAGGCCGGATCATTGTTGACAACAGTGGCTTTGACAGAATCCTCGCACGAGAACGTGACGTTGGTTCCGCTTGCCGCGTTTTCGCAGATTTCTTTGATGCGGCGCATGATGAACTTATCCACTTCCATATCATACGTGCGCAACGTACCGAGCATGACCGCGTGATCCGGTACGACGTTTTGGGTCGTACCGGCATTGAGTTTGTTGATAGAACAGACGTACCGCGCAAACGGATCCAGTTCACGATTGAGCATGGTGTGGATTGCCTGATAAGCGGTAATCGCTGCCGCGAGTGCATCCGCACCGGTGTGCGGCATGGTGGCGTGAGCGGTCTTGCCGAAAAATTCCAATTTATAGTTGTGGGACGAAGCCATGGTTGGTCCAATACAAACGCCGGCCGTGCCGACAGATAACACACCGTCAACATGCTGACCGATGACGATGTCCACATCGTCCAAAACGCCGTTGTTTATCATCATCAACGCGCCGCTGACGCGCCCTTCTTCGCTGGGCTGGAACATCAGTTTAACACGGCAGGAAAGTTCGTTTTCTACCGATTTGAGCGCTTTCGCCGCCGCGAGTAACATGGCGGTGTGGGTGTCGTGACCGCAGGCGTGCATGTTGCCGCGGTGTTTGGAACAATAAGGTAGGTCGTTTTCTTCATAGATCGGCAATGCATCCATATCTGCGCGCATGGCGATGGTATATTTTGCATTCGGGTTAATAATACCGACCACGCTGCCTTGACCGTATTGCTCGGTGTAGGGGATGCCCATTGCCTCTAATTCCCGTTTGACAAGGGCTACCGTTTTCGGCAGATCAAAATTCAGTTCGGGAATTTGATGTAATTCACGGCGAATCGCAACGACGTACTCTTTATCAACCGATACCATTATGGTACCTCCCCTTTTACTTCTTGTAACCGGTGGGATTGTTGGACTGCCAATTCCACGCGTCGCGGCACATATCCTCCAGACCGTACTGCGCTTCCCAGCCGAGCAACGCTTTGGCTTTGGCGGGGTTGGAGTAGCAGGTGGCGATATCACCGGGTCGGCGGGGGGCAATGGTATACTTTACTTTGATGTTGTTGACTTTCTCAAATGCTTTGACGAGATCCAATACGCTGTAGCCGGTGCCGGTGCCAAGGTTGACTGCCTCGATGCCGTTGGTACCCAATGCGTAATCGACGGCGCAGACGTGTCCGCGCGCGAGGTCGACAACGTGGATGTAGTCGCGCACGCCGGTACCATCGGGCGTATCGTAATCGTCACCGAAGATGGAAAGCTGTTCGCGCTTGCCGATGGCAACCTGCGTGACGTACGGCATTAAATTGTTTGGGATACCGCTGGGATCTTCACCGATGCGGCCGCTCTTATGCGCGCCGATGGGGTTAAAGTAGCGAAGCAGTACGATGGACCATTCGTTGTCCGATACGTAGAGATCTTGCAGGATGCA
>JAZOQQ010000153.1:0-2940 GCA_045656165.1 Acutalibacteraceae bacterium | reverse complement strand
ACAAACCGAAAGCGTATGCAATCGTAGAGGTTTTGGGCGCCTCTCACGCCGTACAGGCAGTCGACCAAATGCTCAAATGCGCCACACTGGCTCTCTGCGCGCGGGAAACCTCCTGCGGCGGTCACGTGACCGTCGTGTTGGAGGGCGATGTGTCCGCTTGCCAAGCAGCGGTGGATAGCGTTCGCGAGAACCCGCCCTGCCCCATTTGCGGTGCTTGCGTCATCTCCGGCCCATCGGACGAACTGTTTGACGTAGTCGCCACCATCGGTGAAAAAATGCGCAAAGCGTAACCTTAACGACAAGCGCCCCGACAGTTTTTGTCGGGGCGCCTTTTTCTTTTCTAACGTTATCGGTTCGGCGTACCGCAGACCGTTTCCCTCGTCATATCACCAAATACCCTCTGGCGATCTCGATGACAAACGCCCCGCTTTTGAGCAATTCGGCGAGCGCAACCGTATCTTCCGGAAGACTTGCCGCACGGATCACGCCCTGCCCTTCGTGTTCCCTGTTCGGATGATGGAAATCTGAGCCCGCGGTCACGATCATGTTCTCCTTTTCTTGCGCAAACAACGAAGCGAGTCCCACGCGTGAATTGTGGTTCGGGTGCATGTTAAACACTTCCACACCGTCCAGCAAAGCGGGATCAACACGCACGTTCCCGTCACGCATGGGATGTGCCTGAATAAACACCACGTTCGGCATGGGGTAGTGCCGCCGGAAATATTCCAGACCGCGCGGCAGATAATCATACATATCCAACAACTGTTGACGGTCGATACCAAAGACCAAATAGTCGTTGTTGTTTTCGGTAAATCGTATCTCCGCGCCGAGGTACACCCGTACCCCACACGCCTCACCCGCCGCTTTGGCTTCCTCGTAGGCCGCCATATACCGCTCAATGTACGCTTCTTTGGTTTCCTTATCGTAACGGTACTGCAAATGATTGGTGACCGCCACCGCCTCAAAGCCAAGCGCCGCATACATCTCCACCATTTCAGTGGGCGACACCTCGCTGCAGCCGCTGACCGGAGCCGTATGTGCGTGGAGTTCTATTCGATACGGGTACTGCCGTATGATCTCAGCCTTCACCGCTTGTAAATCCATCTGTTTTACGCATCCTTCTCAATAGTTTCGGCGTACCGCACACCTTCCATGGCATCTTTAGCGTAGAAATCCGCGCCGATGCGATCGGCATACGTTTGTGTCAATACCGCACCGCCAACCATCACTTTACACGACGGTATCTTATCATGCAACAGTGCGATGGTTTCCTCCATTGCCGGTACGGTGGTCGTCATCAAGGCACTAAGTCCCACCAATGCGGCACCGTGTTCAAGCACTGCTTCCGCAACAGATTCCGGCGCAACGTCACGGCCGAGATCCACCACCGAAAACCCATAATTCTCAAGCAACAGTTTTACGATGTTTTTACCGATATCGTGAATGTCGCCTTGCACGGTAGCCAGCACCACCACAGGACCGTTCGTCTTCCCTGTCGGCATTGCTGCTTTTATCTTTTCAAAAGCACACTTGGCCGCTTCGGCGCTCATCAACAGTTGCGGCAAATACACCGTCTTCTTTTCAAAACCGCGCCCGACCGCATCCAACGCCGGAATGATCTCGTCGTTGACAATCGTGAGAGGTGCGGTGGATTTCAGCAATTCACACGTTTGAACAGCGGCCTCGTCCTGCAATCCTTTGGCGATGGCACGTTGCAGCGCCGATCCGCTTTCGTTGGTCGAATCCGCTGCAACGGGCACCGCGGCTGTCACGGTCGCAAAAGCGGCGGCCGCCTGCATATATGCTGTGCAGTTTTCATCCAACCCTTTGAGCGCACGGTAGGCATAATAGACCTGCATCATCGGCGAAGAATAGGGGTTCATGATCGCCGCCGACAACCCATTTTCTAATGCTAATGCAAAAAAAGTGCTGTTGACTGCATCACGCGACGGCAAACCGAACGACACATTGGACACGCCCAGCGACGTATGACAACCAAGTTCTGTGCGAATACGCCGTAACGCCTCCAACGTCACCATAGCGGAACGCTGATCGGCGCTGACTGTCATGGCAAGCGTATCAAAAATCAGATCGTGTTTCGCAATGCCGTATGCGGCCGCCCTTTCCACAATCTTGCGTGCGATCGCCACGCGGCCGTCAGCGGTATCGGGAATGCCGTTTTCATCCAACGTCAGCGCGATTACGGCACCGCCGTATTTTTTAACCAACGGAAAGATAGCATCCATGCTCTCGCGCTTACCGCTCACCGAGTTGACCAAGGGTTTGCCGTTTACGCGGCGAAGTGCCGCTTCCATCGCGGCAGGATTCGCGGTATCAATCTGCAACGGCAGATCGCAGATCGCCTGCAATTCGCATACTGCGCGGGTGAGCACCGCCACCTCGTCAATGTCCGGCAAACCCACGTTGACATCTAAAATATGTACGCCCTTTTCCTGCTGATTGATACCCTCTTTCAGCAGATAATCCATATCGTTTTCCAAGAGTGCTTGCTTAAACCGCTTTTTCCCTGTGGGATTGATGCGTTCCCCGATCAAGATCGGCTCATCGCCAAATGTGAGCGCATGTGTATACGATGACACCATCGTCACGTTTTTCTTTATCGGCTCACACGGCACCTTGCCGACGGTACGCGCCGTTACCGCCGCAATGTATGCGGGCGTTGTGCCGCAACATCCGCCAATGATACGCGCGCCGTCATCCACCATAGCAAACACTTCGTCGGCAAATTGCTCCACCGTCACGTCAAATACCGTCTGCCCATCCACCACACTCGGCAGACCCGCATTGGGTTTCACCAGCACAGGCACCGACGCGGCACAGATCAGCCGCTGAATCACGGGCCGTAATTGTTTCGGTCCGAGCGAACAGTTGGCGCCCAGTGCATCCACGCCGAGCCCTTCCAGCAAGGCGACCATCGCT
>JAZOQQ010000152.1:0-3249 GCA_045656165.1 Acutalibacteraceae bacterium | reverse complement strand
AGTTGCATCTTGCCGATGGATGAAGCACTAATCGTGTCGGCCGTTGATCTGTCGGGTCGCTCCTATCTTGCTTACGGTTTAGAAATCCCCACACAAAAGGTCGGCACGTTTGACACCGAACTGGTTTGGGAATTCTTTATTGCATTTGTACGGCAAGCGGAATGCACGTTGCACCTGCGTCAGCCCGCCGGTAGCAATTCACACCACATTATTGAAGGTGCGTTCAAATCGGTAGCACGCAGTCTAAAAGAAGCGGTTGCCATTGACCCCGACTACGCCGATGAAGTACCGTCCACAAAGGGAGTTTTATAATGGTTGCAATTGTTGATTACGGCGTCGGTAATTTGTTTTCGCTCAAAAGTTCATTAGCGGCCATTGGTGCGGATGTGATTGTCACCGCCGATCGTGATGAACTGGCCCGTGCTGACGGTATTATTTTACCCGGCGTTGGTGCGTTCGGTGATGCCGCCAAAAAACTCCACGACAGCGGCCTTGACAATGTAATTCAAACACTGGCAAAGCAAGGCAAACCGTTATTGGGCATTTGCTTGGGCATGCAATTGCTGTTTGAAAAAAGTTACGAATACGGTGAACATGACGGACTGGGATTGATCAAAGGTTCTGTTAAACCAATCGCCGACGTGTTACCCGATTCGACATATAAAATTCCGCATATCGGTTGGAATCCGTTGCTTTTTTGCAAAGACAACCCCCTGCTCGCCGGTATTCATGACGGCGATTGTGTGTATTTCGTACATTCATACTACGCAACCGATTGTGATGAATCGGTAATCGCTACTGCTGAATACGGTGTCGAACTTACCGCGGCGGTGGCGAACGGCAATGTATACGGCTGTCAGTTCCATCCCGAAAAAAGCGGCGCGGTTGGTTTAGCAATACTCAAGGCATTTGTTGATTTGAAGGAGACCGAAGGATGATTATTTATCCGGCTATTGATTTGTACAGCGGTAAAGCTGTTCGCCTTTACAAAGGCGATTACGCACAAATGACCGTTTACGGCGAACCGCTTGATATTTCCGCCGATTTTAAGGCGGCAGGCGCAACACATATTCATTTAGTTGACTTAGAAGGTGCCAAAAACGGCGATACACCGAACTTTGAAACCGTGTGTGCCATCAAATCGCAAACCGGCTTGTTTTGCGAAATAGGCGGCGGCATTCGCAATTTAGAGGTCATTGAACGGTATTTGTCGGCTTCTATTGACCGCGTGATTCTCGGCACAGCCGCTGTAACGCAGCGTGGTTTTATGGCACAAGCAGTAAAACGTTACGGCGATAAAATCGCCGTAGGTATTGATATTAAAGACGGCTTTGTTGCAATTAAAGGATGGACTGAAAAATCTGAATATGAAGCTTTTGACTTTTGCCGTGAAATGCAACAACTCGGTGTGAAAACGCTTATTTGTACCGATATCTCCAAAGACGGCGCCATGCAAGGCACCAATCACGAGTTGTATCGTCAATTATCCGAACAATTTTCCATGCAGATCATTGCATCGGGCGGTGTTTCATCGTTGGATGATGTGGAACGACTACGCGCATTGGATATTCACGGCGCTATTATCGGCAAGGCATATTACACCGGTGCTATTGCGTTAGAAAAAGCAATTGAGGTAGCAACATGATAACAAAACGTATTATTCCGTGTTTGGACGTGCGCGACGGACGTGTGGTAAAGGGTGTCAATTTTGAAGGATTACACGACGTTTCCTCCCCCATTTCGCTCGCCAAGTATTATAGCGATAACGGCGCCGATGAACTGGTGTTTTATGATATTACCGCTTCTTCCGACGGGCGTAAACTGTTTACCGATATTCTGTGTGAAACAGCCAAAAGTGTATTTATCCCCTTAACGGTAGGCGGCGGTATCAATACGGTTGACGATTTTGACCGCGTCTTAAAATGTGGCGCCGATAAAGTAAGCGTAAACTCCGGCGCTATCCGCCGACCCGAATTGATCACGGAAGCGGCAAAGCTTTACGGTGACCAGTGTGTCGTATTATCAGTGGATGTTAAGCGTGTAGACGGTGTGTTCCGTGTATTTGCCAAAGGTGGGCGCGAAAATACTGGCATGGAAGCGATTGAATGGATCAAGCGCTGTGTCGATAACGGAGCCGGAGAAATCGTTGTCAATTCTATTGATACCGACGGCGTTAAACAAGGGTTTGATTTGGAAATGTTAGAAGCGGTATGCAATGCCGTTTCGGTGCCGGTCATCGCATCGGGTGGGGCCGGTAAAATCGATGATTTTATTACGTTGTTTCACACGTTGCCGAAAGTGGACGCCGGCTTAGCCGCCTCTATTTTCCATTTCGGCGAGGTACGTATCGGCGATTTAAAAGCCGAAATGGCGCGCGCCGCTATTCCGACCAGATTATAAGGAGTGTTTTGACATGAATATTGATGAACTTAAATTTGATGAAAAAGGGTTGATTCCCGCCATCGTAGTCGACGCTGTTACCAAACGTGTGTTAACGCTCGCCTATATGAACCGTGAAAGTCTGCAGATCTCAATGGAAAAGGAATTAACCTGTTTTTACAGCCGTTCCCGACAAGAATTATGGCTCAAAGGCGAAACAAGCGGCAACTATCAGCATATTGTTTCAATCACCGCCGACTGTGATAATGACGCCTTGGTCGTGATGGTGGAACCCGACGGACCCGCTTGCCACAAAGGCACCGTATCCTGTTTTGAAAATCCCGTATTCCAAAGCGAAGAACGACACGACTTTTCCTACCAAGGTTTAATGGAACTGATTAAAGGGCGTAAAACTGACAAAAAAGAGGGATCCTACACAACCTATTTGTTTGAAAAAGGATTGGATAAAATTCTTAAAAAGGTCGGCGAGGAATGCACCGAGGTTATCATTGCTGCAAAAGATAACGATAAAGCCGAAACCATTTACGAAATTGCCGACCTCGCCTACCACGTGATGGTATTAATGATCGAGCAAGGCATATCACTGGAAGACATTCACAAGGAATTGGCATCTCGACACGTCATTGACCACAAAGTCAAACAAGAAAAAATGACGAAATAAAAAAAGCCACGCAACCTTTTGTTGCGTGGCTTTTTTGTGATTATCCTTGAACTTGTTTTAATTTATAGAACTCACCCTTTTTGGCCATCAGTTCTTCATAAGTGCCGTATTCCAAGCAACGCCCCTCGCCTATCACGGCGATCTTATCGGCGTTACGAATGGTAGAAAGGC
Organism: Acutalibacteraceae bacterium; assembly: GCA_045656165.1. GTDB lineage: Bacteria > Bacillota > Clostridia > Oscillospirales > Acutalibacteraceae > RGIG3009. The sequence continues at coordinate 17 of JAZOQQ010000152.1, read as the reverse complement.
GATGTGCCACAATAAAG
>JAZOQQ010000151.1:0-3975 GCA_045656165.1 Acutalibacteraceae bacterium | reverse complement strand
GATGACGATGATGAACAGCAACCACGTGCAATTAACGTCGCCACCGAAGATGTTTCTTAAACACATAGTAATACCCCTTTCAGTCGGAAGATCAGCAACCACAGCCACAGCCGTTATTGCGGTTGTTGTAGCAACCGTCGTCACAGCCGCAATCGTTGTTGTCAATGAGCAACAGGATCACAATGATGAACAACAACCAGGAGCAGTTCGCTTCGCCGCAAAACAAATTACGCAGACACATACGTGATTTCCTCCTTTCCCGAAACCACAGGTCGTAAACCTGCTTTCACTTCATACTATGCGGTGGATACAGGGTGGTGATGATTTTTTGAAAAAATTAGATTTCATGCGAAAACGCGAGATAATGAGAGATATTTTCAAAAAATAAGCAAAGACAAATGTTGTTTGACTTTATTTGACTTTGACTTTGTTTGACTTTCGTTGTATGCTATTGACAAAGGAAGTGAGAATATGCGTATCAGTGATGAAATCACGGCCTATATTTTAAGTATGATGGATCAGGCGGAGAACGGTGCCGCCGAACTGAAGCGAAACGAACTGGCGGACCAACTCGGATGTGTGCCGAGTCAGATTACCTACGTGCTGACTTCTCGGTTTACCCCACAACAGGGGTACGTGGTGGAAAGTCGGCGCGGTGGTGGCGGGTACATTCGGATTCGGCGTGTGACACCGCAGAAAACCGCATCGCCGCTGATGCATATCGTGAATGCCATCGGGGAGGAATTAGTACCGGCGGCGGCAGAAGCGATCTTGCAAAGTATGGTGTATCAGGGATATATCGGTGAGCAGGCGGCGGATGTCATGGCGGCGGCGCTGTCGGATCGGGCTTACCGTGACGTACCGGTGGAATTGCGCGACCGTTTGCGCGCATCGCTGCTTAAGCACATGCTGGCGGCGTATTTATAAGGAGTGAGAGAGTATGATGTGTGAACATTGCGGAAAGCGGCCGGCGACAACGCATATTACCAAGACGGTCGGTGGTAAAACGAGTAAATGGAATTTATGCGCGCAGTGTGCGGCTGAGCATGGCTTTACCGGCGCATTCGGCGGATTTGGTTTTGATTTGAATGATTTTTGGGGTTCGCTGTTTTCGGAGCCGGCCAAAATCGCTCCCACCGACACGGTGCGCTGTGAAGATTGCGGGCGCAGTTTCCGCGAGATTGCGGAACTGGGTCGTCCGGGTTGCCCGACGTGTTATCGTACGTTTTACGACCGACTGTTGCCGTCCATTCAACGTATCCACGGCAAGACACAGCATACCGGCAAGGTGGCGGCACCCATCGCCACCGAAACGGTGAGCCGCGAATCTGAATTGCAGCAGTTACGCGAGCAACTCGCAAATCATATTAAAAATCAAGAATACGAGCAGTGCGCCGCATTGCGTGATCGCATTCGCGCGTTGGAAGAGGAGGGTGTGCAATGACGAAGTGGTATCAGCAAAGCGGTCCTGATGGGGACGTTGTCATCAGCACGCGCATCCGTTTGGCGCGCAATCTCGGTCACCTGCCGTTTCCGGCGGCGATGACTGCCCAGCAACGTGAAGAATTGATTGCCCGCGTGTTCGGCGCGTTCCCGCAGGACGATACGGCGGCGTTTCGGTGCATTCGCATGACCGAATTATCGCCTTGGGAAGCGCAGTCCATGGTGGAACGGCATTTAATCAGCCCCGCCTTCGCGGCACACCCCGACGGTGAAGCGCTGTTGCTTTCGCCCGATGAAAGTGTCAGCGTGATGATCGGGGAAGAAGATCATATCCGCATTCAAGCCATGTGTGCGGGCGCGGCGTTGGACGAAGCGTTCCGCGCGGCGAACTGTTGGGATGATTTTTTGGATAACCGTTTTTCGTTCGCCTTTGACGACCGTTTGGGTTACCTGACGCAATGTCCGACCAATCTCGGTACGGGTATGCGCGCATCGGTGATGCTGCATTTGCCGGCACTTACCGAAAAAGGTGTGGTACAACAACTGGCGAATACCGTTTCCAAACTGGGACTTACCATTCGCGGTATGTACGGTGAGGGAACACGTGCCGAGGGCGCGATGTATCAGTTGTCAAATCAGGTCACGCTTGGTATTACCGAGCAGGAAGCCATTGATAATTTGAAGAGTATCGTAGCGCAGATCGTCAAGGAAGAACGGCAGTACCGCGAACAATTGCGCGCGACGCCCGCGTTGGAAGACCGCGTATATCGGTCGCTCGGCGTGTTGCAGAACGCGCGGCTGTTGTCGGGCAAGGAATTTATGTCGCTGATTTCCCACGTGCGTATGGGCGCGGCGATGCAAATACTGAATACGGTGGATCTCAACCGTATCAGCAGTTTGATGGTAGAGGCGCAACCGGCCGCGCTGATGCAACAGGCGGGACGCGAGTTGGATGCAACTGAGCGCGATATGCGCCGTGCCGCGTTAGTGAGAGAAAGATTGGAGTGATCGTATGTATCATTTTAAAGGATTTACCGAGAAAGCCAGTAAGGCATTAAATCTGGCGATACAAAGTGCAGAAGAGATGGGACATACCTATATCGGCACCGAACACGTGATATTAGGTTTGCTGCGCGTGGGAACAGGCGTGGCGGCCACCGTGCTGACAGCGCACGGTATCACCGCCGATCTGTATGCCGAAAAGATCATGGAAGGGGAAAGCGGTGGTCAACCGACACACTTGAAACCGCAGGATTTCACGCCTCGTACCAAGAAAGCGTTGGAAACGGCGTTATCGGAAGCCGCTTCGTTGGGTTGGTCGTACGTGGGTACCGAGCACGTTTTGCTGGCCGTTTTGCGTGATGAGGGCAGTGTGGCGGTGCGCTTACTTGCCTCGTTTCCGAACGTGCGGATCGGTGAGATTGTCGATGAGATCATGGAGGGATGGCAGAACGTGCCGCAAGGCGGCAACGCTCCTTCCGCGTCGGCGAGCAAACCAACGTCAAAAGGCAGCAAAACGCCGGTGTTGGATCAGTTTGGCCGCGATCTGACGAACATGGCGCGCGAGGGAAAACTGGATCCTGTGATCGGGCGCGCGGAAGAAATCCAGCGCGTGGTGCAGATCTTATCCCGTCGCACCAAGCACACCCCCTGCCTGATCGGCGAACCCGGTGTGGGTAAAACGGCGGTTGCCGAGGGTCTGGCGCAACGCATCGTAGCCGAGGAAGTACCCGAAACGTTGCGCGGCAAACGCGTGGTAACGCTGGATCTGACCGGCATGGTGGCCGGCACAAAATACCGCGGTGATTTTGAAGAACGCATCAAGAATGCGTTGGAAGAGGTCGCCAAGGCCCAAGACGTGGTGCTGTTTATCGACGAGATTCACACCATTATCGGTGCGGGCGCGGCGGAAGGCGCGGTGGATGCGGCGAATATTTTAAAACCGTCGTTGGCACGTGGCGAGATTCAAGTCATCGGTGCGACCACGCTGGAAGAATACCGCAAATATATTGAAAAAGATGCGGCGCTGGAACGCCGTTTTCAGCCCATTACGGTGGGCGAGCCGACCGCCGACGAAACGGTGGAGATCTTAAACGGCCTGCGCGACAAATACGAAGCGCATCATAAAGTCAAGATTACTGACGAAGCCATCAAGGCGGCGGTGCAGTTATCCACCCGTTATATTGCCGATCGGTATTTGCCCGACAAGGCGATCGACTTGATCGACGAAGCGGCTTCGCGTGTGCGTTTGCGTGCCTACACGGCACCCACCGACGTGCGACAATTGGAGGAGGAAGTCAAACGCTTGTCGGCTGAGAAAGCGGCGGCGGTCAATGCACAGGATTTTGAGCGTGCCGCCGAACTGCGCGACGAAGAAAAGCGCGTGACCGAGCAGTTGGAAAACGAGCGCGATGTGTGGAAAGAGCGCAACGCGACGGTAACGGATGCTGTGACCGCCGAGGATATTGCGCAGATCGTGTCAAGCTGGACGGGCGTGCCGGTAGTGCAACTGACCGAGGCGGAAAGCCAGCG
>JAZOQQ010000150.1:0-2794 GCA_045656165.1 Acutalibacteraceae bacterium | reverse complement strand
GGCATTGAAGCGGTGACCGACCGTGATTTAGGGATGGAACTTCCCGAAGTGGATGAAACGGGTACCACCTTTGCCGAAAACGCCTTTTTGAAAGCGGATTCCGCCTGTAAAGCGACAGGCCTTCCCGCCATTGCGGACGATTCCGGCATCGTGGTGGATGCCCTTGACGGTGCTCCGGGTGTGTATTCTGCCCGTTACGGCGGACCTGAATTGGATGATAAGGGACACAACCGCTTGCTTCTCAGCGAGATGGCGGGCGTGCCGTGGGAAAAACGCACGGCGCATTATGCGTGTGCCGTTTGTTGTGTGTTCCCTGATGGCAGCGAGACCATCGCCGTTGAAGGGGAAATGCACGGCTACGTTGGTACCGAAGAACACGGAGACGGCGGTTTTGGATACGATCCGTTGTTCTACGTGGCGCAAGCGGACGGCAGTTATAAAACGGCCGCGCAGCTTACCGATGAAGAAAAAGACGCGATCAGCCATCGCGGTAATGCTTTGCGAGCGCTGAAACAAGAATTATTGAAAAGAATGGGATGACCGATATGACAAGCAAACAACGCGCGTATCTGCGCTCTTTGGCCAATCCGCTGCAACCCATCGTATACGTGGGAAAAGGCGGTTTGTCCGATACCATCGAAAAACAAACGGACGACGCTTTGACCGCTCGCGAACTGATCAAAGGCAAAGTGTTGGAAAATGCTCCCGATACTACCCGCGAAGCTGCCGAACAGTTGGCGCAAGCGGTGCACGCCGAAGTGGTGCAAGTGATCGGCCGCGTGTTCGTGCTCTATCGCCGCAATGACAAAGAGCCGAAGATTACCTTGCCGCGCGCCAAATGATGACGACGAAGAAAATCGCCCTGTTTGGGGGCACATTCGACCCGATTCATAACGGTCATTTGGTGTTGGCGCGTGAACTTGTAAAACGGCTCGGGTTGAATACCGTGATCTTTATGCCGACCTTTGTTCCGCCGCACAAACTGAAAACCGATCTTGCGTCGGCGTCGGATCGCTTGGAAATGTGCCGTTTGGCTTGCGAGCCTTACGCGGAATTTGTGGTATCGGATATGGAAATCAACCGCCGCGGCGCCAGTTTCACGGTGATCACGCTGGAACTGTTGAAAAAGAAATATCCCGATGCGCAGTTGTATCTCTTCGTGGGGGCGGATATGTTCCTGACGTTATCCACGTGGTATCGGTTTGCTGATATTGCCAAATTGGCGATTTTGTGTACCGTTCCGCGCGATGACGTTACGGCAGACGAGTTGCGCGAATATGCGAAGCAACTCGAAAAGCAAGGTGCAACATGTCTGGTTGAGGACGTGAAAACGCCGCGCATATCGTCGACCGAGATTCGCGAAAGAGCCGCAAGAGGGGAGAGCGTGGATGCGCTGATCCCATCGGCGGTATCGGCATATATTATTTCAAATGATATTTATACCGCAAACAAGGTTTACAAGGATAAAAACGAGCAGTATATCGACATTATCCGCGGTCGCCTGACACCCAAACGCTTTCACCATTCCTTGGCGGTTGCCGAACAAGCAAAACATTTGGCCGAAAAATACGGCGCAGATGCGGAAAAAGCCTATACGGCGGGATTACTTCACGATATTTTGAAGGATACCGACGGTGATTCCCAGTTGCAAATCCTGCAAGAGTTTGGTATACTGTTAGACGATGTCGAAAAAGGATCTCCCAAGTTATGGCATGCGCGTGCGGGCGCAGTGTTCATCGAGAATATTTTGGGTATTCACGATGCGGATATGCTCAATGCGGTTCGTTATCACACAACCGGACGTGCCGGCATGTCGTTGTTGGAGACAATCCTTTATTTGGCGGATTTCACTTCGGCCGACAGAAATTATCCTGACGTTGAGATCTTGCGGGAATTGACCGAACGCGATCTCCTTGCGGCGATGGAATATGCAGTAGCCTATACAATTGATGATTTGAAAGCAACGAATTGTCGTGTGCATCCGGATACGACCGATTGCTACAACGATGTTTTGGAAAGGATGAACGGTGTTAATGGCAAAGGATAGACGCAAAAAAACAACCGGTTCCGCAAAACGAAAAAAAGTTCAGGGGAGACAGGTCATTACCATCGCTGCAGCGGCGTTTTTGGCGCTGTTTGCCATATTGATCTTCATCTTGGTGCGGGTGTTGCTTGCCGGCTCCGGTCATAAGGATAAAACGCAGTCGGACGTGAATGTGTATGACACGACTCCGTCGGCATTGCAAAATAAAGTGGCTTACTACGTGGTCGGCCTTCTTGGTGAGGATGAGATCTCGGCCACCGAGGCGCTGATGCTTATTTGCCACGATAAAAAGCAGAATACGCTGAACATTCTGGAAGTTCCGCAAGACACCTATTTGGGTGAAAGCGACCTTTGGTCGGTAAAAAAAGCGGGTTTGGTGTGGGGTAATCCCGCGCCGTTGGATTGGTGCGATTTTGAAGGAAAACGCATTTTTAAAGCGGAAATTGAGGAACACAAAAACGCCGGCCACACCGTCAGCCAACGGACCGGTTCTGCGGCGTATAATCTCATTTCTGTTTTTAATGAACAATTTTCCATGCCGGTCGATCAATATTTTATGATTCCGCAGGCAGGCTTTGTAAAACTGGTTAATCTTGTGGGAGGCGTGGACGTTGATTTGGAATCCACGCTGAAAGTCGGCGACGTTACGTACAGCAAAGGTGTGCGCACGCTTGATGGTGATGCGGCGTTGAAATACGTCTTAAAACGCGATAAAGGCGTGCAAGGTGACGTGGATCGAATCGTGAGACA
>JAZOQQ010000149.1:0-7053 GCA_045656165.1 Acutalibacteraceae bacterium | reverse complement strand
GGTAGCACTGCATATTGTATCAAAGATTCTTAGATTTGTATAGTGTTTTTTTGCAAATTCCGAACACTTTTTCCAAGTATTCATATGAAAAGTGGTCTGTGCGACTAAAATCACGGGATCATCTGCTTGTAAAATTCCACTTTTTGACAGATTTTCCAGTTCCACTTCATTTGAAAACACGTAAGACGACGTACGACAGTGCCCCCGTATCCCCATCACTTCCGGATGTTTTTCATCGCCGGCAATCAACACGGTGCTTCCTGCCGCTGATTCATCGGCAACGATGCGATGAATTTTGGCTACAAACGGGCAAGTCGCATCGTGGCAAGTAAGGCCCAACCGTTCAACTGTTTCATAAACCGAACGCGGAACGCCGTGAGAACGGATCACAAGCGTAGCATCTGACGGTGTTTCAGCAGGGTCGCCTACGATGGTAACGCCACGTTTCGAAAGCGCTTCCACCATTTGCGGGTTGTGAATGATAGGACCGAGCGTGCATACACGATTACCTTCATCCAGTAACGCATAGACAGCATCCACAGCTCGTTTCACACCGAAGCAAAAGCCGGCAGATTCTGCCAGTAAAATTTTACGAGCCATGTGTTTCGATCAACTCCCCGATCTTTTGCATAATCAGGCGGGTAGCAAAACGGATATCCGGATGTTCCGCATCCTCTAAATGCAAATCAGCCGGTGTCAGCGGTTTGCCATAAGCAATTGTTACCGGACGGAATAAGCGCACGCGCTGACCTTTCGTCACCACAGCCGCCGGTAAAACGGTGGCACCTGTTTGCGAGACGATGACGGCGGTGCCGGATTTTGGGCGCAGCATTTTGCCGTCTTTAGAGCGCGTGCCTTCAGGAAAAATACCCATCAGTTTCCCTTCGTTCACAATGCGCTTAGCAGTGTCAATCGCGCCCGTATCCCCCGTTCCGCGACGAACGGGAAACGCGCCAAACTGTTTTTCAATCAGCCATGCGACCAACGGATTTTTAAACAATTCCGCTTTCGCCATAAAATGTATTTGCCGTTTGGGGTTAACCGCCACCAAAACGATCGGATCCCAAAATGAAATATGGTTACAACAAAGCACCAGCGGTGTTTCCTCGGACGGAAAATTATTTTCTCCAACCACGCGAACACGCAGAATGCAACGCACCACCGGTCCCAACAACCAAATCAGTGCACGACCAAGCCACATAGACCGATCATCCTTTCAAAGTATCTACAATCACTTGCTTGAGCAAGGCGATCGACTGCTCCAGCGTATTGCCGCTGGTGTCGATCAAACGTGCATCATCCGCCGGTTTGAGCGGTGCGGCAGCACGGTGAGAATCGTTATAATCACGTTCCTTCATATCTTTGAGAACGTCTTCATAAGTGACATCCATTCCTTTTTCCTGCAACTCCAAAAAGCGTCGCTGTGCACGATCTTCGGCAGAAGCAGTCAAAAAGATTTTAACATCCGCGAAAGGCAGCACGACCGTGCCGATATCACGTCCGTCCATAATTACACTATTGGTGCGTGCGGTATCTTGTTGTAAACGGAACAAGAACTCGCGCACAGGCGGCATGGCCGAGGTGGTGGATGCCGCCATCGATACTTCCGGCGTACGGATCTTACCGCTGACGTCTTCCCCATTTAAGAAAACACGCTGTTCGCCGTTGGCGTAGCCCATTGACACCGTGATAGAAGGCAGTAACGCTTCCACCCGCTCGGTATCTTTCGGATCAATGCCGTTTTGCAACACCGCATATCCAACGGTACGATAAAGCGCACCGGTATCCACATAAATAAAACCCAGTTCTTTGGCTAACACACGAGCGATGGTGCTTTTACCGGCACCCGACGGCCCGTCGATCGCCACGCTGACATGTTTTTGTAACATCCTTTACTTCCCCCTCAAACGTGATCACCGGCGGCATAGCCGGTAGAAAAAGCAATTTGCAAATTGAAACCGCCGGTATAGGCATCCACATCCAGCACTTCACCTGCGAAATACAGACCGCTAACCAGTTTAGACTCCATGGTAGACGAATTGATTTCACGCGTGCTGACACCGCCTGATGTGACGACCGCCTCTTCAAACGGGCGTAACGATGACACGGTCAGCGGAATGGCTTTGAGAACTGTGCCGATGCGGCGGCGTTGCTCTTTGGAAACGGAATGGCATTTACACTCCCCTGCCGTATCGCTCAGTCGCAACACAACCGGTACCATAGAGCGCGGCAACAAAGTAGCCAGCGCATTTCCTAAGCAGGCATTGGGCGCAGTTTCCAATTCTCGTACCAGCCGTGCATCCAACTGTTCGGCAGAGAGCGCCGGTTTCATATCAATCGTTAAGCGGTAACGATCGGGCTTCATGTCGTGTAAGTGCGCGCTGGCACTCAAGATCACCGGACCGGATACGCCGAAATGCGTAAACAACATTTCACCGAAATCGGTATACACGGTTTTATCGGTTTCGGTATCCTTCACCGATAAACCACAATTTTTCAGCGATAGCCCCTGAAGATCGGCACACCATGTTTCTGTGATGTTTAGCCCGACAAGTGACGGGCGCGGCGGAATAACGGTGTGCCCTGCCGACTCAGCCAAACGGTATCCGTCGCCGGTAGAACCGGTACCGGGATATGAGCACCCGCCTGTGCAGACAATAACGGCATAGGCATCCAGCGTTTCGCCGTTTTCCAAGCGAACGCCGCAACACACGCCGTCTTCGATTATCAATTCGTTCGCACGACCTGTATGAAAACGGCAACCGCCGCTGCGCGCGTACGCCACCAAAGCATCCACGATATCCACCGCTTTATCGGAAACGGGATATACGCGGTTTCCTCGTTCAATCTTAAGTGGAACACCAAGTTCCTCAAACAGCGCCATGGTGTCCTGCGGCGTAAAAGCCGAAAAAGCACTGTATAAGAAACGGCCGTTACCGGGGGTATTGGCGACGCATTCCTGTACCGAGGAAGCGTTGGTAAGATTACAACGGCCTTTTCCGGTAATCATCACTTTACGTGCCATGCGCGGATTACGCTCTACCACGGTGACACGGTGACCACGTCGTGCTGCTGTGCCCGCCGCAATCAGCCCGGCGGCCCCACCGCCGATCACCACAACTTCCATTATTTGAGATCCTCCGGCAGATTACTGTTTTCAAGCGGTTGATAAATTTGATACGCTTCCCACAAATTTTCAAGTTCGGTTAAACGATCGCGGTTTTCGTCCGCACGTTTAAGAGAAATAGCAACTAACAGCGCATTAATTACGCTCAAAGGTGCCGCCAAAGAATCAACGACAGTAGGCATATCGCTGTGAGCCAGCAACAAACTGGTGCTCAACTGAGCAACCGGCGATAAAATGCTGTCGGTCACCGCTACCACTTTCGCACCACGCGAGTGAGCAAAGTGTGTTGCTTTGACCGAACGACTGGAATAACGAGGGAAACTCACGACGAGCAGCGCATCTTCAGGACTGATCGTGTAGAGTTCTTCTAAAATTTCGGTCTCGCCCGAAGTGTTGATCAGACGAACGTCCGGCAACAACAATTTTAAATAAAACGCGGCAAACTGAGCAAGCGCGCGGCAACTACCCGCGCCAAACACATACACATGGCGTGCACCGACAAGTGCTTGCACCGCTTCTTCAAACACATCACGCGGCATTTCCTCTAACGTTTGGCGAATATTCGCCATGTCGTAGGACATGACACTGTCGAGCACTTCGTCGTCGCGCATACGCAAGCGCGACACTTCCACGCGCTGAACACTCGTCAATTTACTGCGAATGAGTTTTTGCACCGCCTTTTGCAATTGCGGATATCCCGAAAAGCCCAGTTCCGTTGCAAAACGAACCACCGTGGATTCGCTGACGCCGACAGTCTCGCCCAAGCGGTACGCCGTCATAAAGGCCGCTTCATCATAGTGCTCTAAAATGTAAGTGGCAATGCGGCGTTGGCCTTTGGAAAAGCCCGCCATTTCGTGTTTGATATGTGTAATCAGATCCATACTCACGCATCTATCGCTCCCCTCAACACACCTATTTTAGTGCTTTCGAAGAAAAAATGCAAGACAAAACCAATAACTTGCAAAAAAGTTTTTACACGCGGAAAATACGACGTAAAATCGGTTGCAAGCGCATAAAGTACAACGGCAAGAACCGTGTCATGCCAATATCATACAATACAAAAACGAGGTTTCCGGCAAGCAAAAACAGCGCCAAGCAAATGGCGAGCGACGACGATAAGCCATCCAATCGGAATTCATTAAGCGCAACCAGTCCGATACGCGACAGCAAGGCATAGGTCCCGACTGCCGCCGTATTGAATACCAGCAATTTTGCTCCCCATTCAACCGCGCGATTGCTAAGGCGTTCCAGCAACGCTTTAAGGATGGGATAATAGCCGAAAAAGGCGGCGAACAACATTTTCGCCTCCACATCGGGCACCATAATAAACGCCAGTAACGTAACGGCTGCATAAGCACCGAACGCCCAGCGTTTACCGCATTCGATAACCAACGGTATAAAAAACACGCCGGCTAATGCCGGAAGTGCATAAGTGGCAAATGGAAATACTGTGAGTAACAGCGTGGCTAATGCCGAAGCACTGAACACACCGCACAACGCCATTCGAGCGGTTGATTTCACGCAATCACCCCTCAGCAGCAACGAATCAGATCGCCGCCCATACATTCACAGCAGCAGTCCGCGCAGATCAGCCCTTGACACACATCGCAAGTCGAGCAACCACCGCCGTATCCGGCAGGAGGTGTGTGATAGCCACCCGTTCGGCGCATACGATCCAATTGATCAAAGGCCTGGCGATACTCGGCATTGGCAGGATCCATACGCGTAGCGGTGGAAAAGTGCGAATACGCATCGTCAAGCCAACCTTTTTTATACAGAACACTACCTTTTAGGAAATACCATTCCGCATCACGTGAAGGCGACGGAATGCCGTCCAGCAAAGATTCGGCATCGGCCGTGCGGCCGGTACGAATCAAGTTGCGGATATCGGTATACCGCGAGGACGCACCGCTCCGACCGGAAGAACCGCCTTGTCGGCGCATACGAACGATCGCGTCATACGCTTCATTGATCTCTTGCATTTTCTCTTCCGCCAAATCGGAAAGCGGATTGTCACTATAATTATCGGGATGATATTTTTTGGCCAGTTCACGATACGCTTCCTTAATTTCTTCATCGGTTGCGCTCGGTTGAACGCCCAATACTTCATACGGATTTCGCATTGTTAAAACCTCCTGTGCGGCGACTTTTCTCGCCGGATAACACCTGTTGTTGTATATGAGGGATTCCCCACTCCAAGACATTACTCAGAATACCGCCAAACTGCTCAACATGCAGTTCCTCGTAGCACGCACGGCATTCTGCCAACGATGCATTAAGAGACAGCAACATACTTTCTCGCGCGGTTTGCAATTGCTCAGACTCGGTCACGTCGCGCGATAGTAAAACGGGATTGTAATTACCGGTGAGAAAATCATCGGCCAAATCATCGGTCGCATCTATCAAATATACCCATCGACCGAGACAATATCCAAAACGAGCTAAGATTTCGCGTTGTGCTTCATCTTTGCCCGCGGTTTGGCACAAGCGGGACAAAATCTGTGCGGTTGGCTCCGCCGCTTGGTCTACTGAAGTCACCTTGTCAGATTCTAAGGTCTTTTGTTTATCCATATATTTCAAAACATAGGTATCCAATTCCGGTTGACGCGCCGCCGCTTTTCGACGGTAACGGCGATAAAAGGGCAATAAGAGCCGCGCCACCAAGCGTTTTGAGAAGCGGTCATCCGAAAGCGTGTCTAACGTTTTGTGATAAACAAGCATCATGGCGGCATCGGCGCAAAAATCCAACGCCGCATGATCGTGACAGCACAATCGTTTTTTTAAGGGATTGTAAGGACAACGTCCCCCTTGAAACCCTACACAAGTTTCGGCAAGGGAGAGATGCAAAAGCGCAAGAAAGGTAACATCGTAACTGAGTGTCATTTGAGCCAAAATACCATATCGCTTACCGAGTGTACGACAAAGTGAACAATACACGCCACGGTATTGCTCAAATTCACCCATTTTCAATTGCGGTTGATAAACCTTTACATACCCAAACATAGTGTCCCCCATTTTTACAAATCCATTATACAGGAAAGCGCATGAAATTTCGTGAAAGATTTGTAAATATTGCGATGCTGTATATTTGATAAAAAAGCGACGATACTATCGTTGCACGCTCATGTGCATAGGAGGGAAAATTATGATAGACAGAATTGCCCTGTTGCTGACGGTCATCGGTGCATTAAACTGGGGAAGCATCGGCCTGTTTCAGTTTGACATTGTGGCATGGATCTTCGGTGGTCAAGATGCCGCGATCAGCCGTGTGATCTATACACTTGTCGGGCTCGCAGGTCTGTGGTGTATCACCCTGTTTTTTCGCAAGCGCGAACATCTGCTGGAAAGCAAAGATGCCTGATGCAAAAATCAGGACCGTCAATGGCGGTCCTGATTTTTTTATTGGTTAAACAAGTGCCTTAGTGTCGCGGGCGATAACCAACTCTTCGTTGGTAGGAATTACAAAAGCACGTACCGCCGAATCGGGCGTGCTGATTTCCACTTCCTCGCCGTGAGCCAAGTTGGCTTTGGCATCCAGTTTCACGCCGAGATATGCCAGTTTCTCCAACAACTCTGCACGGAGTTTATCTTGGTTTTCACCGATACCCGCCGTAAAGACGATCGCATCCAATCCGCCGAGAGCGGCCACGTAACCTCCGATGTATTTGAGGATCTGGTAACTACGCATATCCCACGCGAGTTGTGCACGAGGATTCCCCTCTTCCATAGCGGCGGCAATATCACGGTCGTCGCTGGATACGCCGGAAATACCGAGCATACCGGATTTTTTATTCATCACGGCATCCATTTCAGCAGGAGTAAGACCTTCTTTTTCCATGATGAAAGTCACAGCAGAGGGATCTATTGCACCGCTACGTGTGCCCATCAAGAAACCGTCAAGCGGGGTAAGACCCATGGTCGTGTCG
>JAZOQQ010000148.1:0-6929 GCA_045656165.1 Acutalibacteraceae bacterium | reverse complement strand
ATACGCAGTTCCAATATTGAATTATACCGTATTGTGATGATGCTGATTATTATTGCACACCACCTTGTTGTTAACTCTACGGTGGCACAGCACTATGATTTCGGCAATGTTACGGGTAATATGATCTTTCTGGAGTTGTTTGGTTTCGGCGGGAAACCGATGATTGACGGTTTCTTGCTGATTACCGGTTTCTTTACGATCAAGTCTACATTTACTGTTGAAAAAGCGTTGCGTGTTTTTTTGGAGATCGTTTTCTACAAAGTCGGTGTATATTTCCTGTTTGGCTTTTTGGGTTATCACGAATTGTCTTTTTCCGGCTTAATGGATGCTTCACTTTATGTATTTCGCAATGCACATAACGCCTTTCCTGCCACGTATTTTTGGCTATATTGTTTGACACCTTTTATCAACAAAATGGCTCTCAGTTTAAATCGGCGTCAGCATCTGGCTTTGCTGGGCGTGTTACTGACGTATTTCACGGTGATCTCCACGGTGTTTAGACGTATTGATACCTTCTCGGAACTCGGATGGTACGTTACTGTCTATTTGATTGGAGCTTACTTACAACTACACGAACCGCGCTTCTTGCAAAAAGCGTGGAAAAACGGTTTGTTGGCATTGGGGTCGTTGTTGCTTTGCTTTGCCAGTATTCTGTGGATGACCTACCAACACATGACAGGTCCTTGCAATTTGAGCATTTACTATTTCGTATCCAACGCGCATAAGCCACTTGGATTGTTGTTAGCGGTTTGTTCTTTCCAATGGTTCCGTCATTTAAAAATACCGAGCAGCCGTATTATCAACACGATGGCTTCTTCGATTTTCGGGGTGCTTTTAATTCACGGTAACGGAGATACCATGCGTACCAAACTGTGGCAAGAATGGTTACGCATTCCGGATCTTTACGCATGGAAGTGGTTACCGCTTTATGCCGTATGCTGTGTTGTTGTGATTTTCTTGGTGTGTACGGCAATTGACCAAGCGCGTATTCATCTGCTGGAAACACCGTTTTTCAAATTGTATCGCGTTTTAGAGGAGAAAGTACTCTCAAAATTCCAAAAAACGGATACCGGTATATAAACGTAAAAAGCACCCACACGGGTGCTTTTTGTTCGTAAACACAAAACCTTCACATTTGTCTCCTATACTAAATACGAAAGGTGGCGGATAGTATGAAACGGTTAAGCATAACGGCGATCTTGTTGGTGTTTGCTTGCTTGTTCACAGCATGTGACATGGGTACAAACGATCCGTTGGCCGTTTTGCAGGCCGATATGGTAGAAGTTTCGTTAAGTGATAACGGCATTACGGTAGACGGCAAAGTTGTCCGGCGGGATGAACGTGCCGATATTTACATGGCGAACGATATTGTGTACTATGAATCCGGCAAGGATTTCACCTATGGCGAGGGCGGCGAAAAAGATGCCCATTCAGCCGAGGAAGCCGCCTCGCACACGGTGTTGCATATCACCAAACCCGGTGTGTACTCACTCAGCGGTAAACTTTCGCACGGTCAAATTGCCGTAGATTTGGGCAACGGTGCCAAGAAGGATCCTGACGCGGTGGTTACGCTGGTTTTAAACGGTGTGGATATTACTTGCACAGTGGCTCCTGCTGTTATTTTTTACAATGTTTATGAGTGTGGGAACAATGATGCGGATGAAGCCACAAAAGATGTTGACACTTCAGCGGCAGGTGCTAACGTCATCATTGCCGACGGCACGGTAAACACGGTAAACGGATCGCACGTTGCGCGCATTTATGATCCCGATTCGGTGGTGCTCAACGCCGCGAAAACCGAGGTGGAAGAGGCAGATAAACTGCATAAATACGATGGTGCCTTCTACTCTAAACGGTCGCTGAACATCCGTGGTGGTAAAGAGGGAACGGGCATTTTGAATATTCACGCTGATAACGAAGGGTTGAATAGCGAAATGCACCTTACTCTTAGCGGCGGTAATGTTCATATTACGTCCGGTAACGACGGTATTAACACCAATGAAGACGGTGTTTCGGTTACGACGATCAATGGCGGAACATTGACGATACAAGTGACAGGCGAAACAGGCGAGGGAGACGGCATTGATTCTAATGGTTGGTTAGTTATTAACGGTGGTACGGTAACGGCCATGGCGTGTTCCGACAGCATGGATGCGGGCGTTGATGCGGATAAGGGGATCTACCTTAACGGCGGTGTTGTAACGGCAAGCGGAAATATGTTGGATCGTATTGAAAATGGCGGACAGAATTACGCTGTTTTTCATTTCGCACAAAAACAGATCGACAGAAAAAGTGTCACGCTAAAAAATGCGAATAGTAAAGCGATTGTGGAGTTTGCACCACAAAATGCATATTCTGTTTTGATCGTCAGCAGTCCGACACTTCAAGAGGGCGCTTACACGCTGTGGAGCGGTGACCGGCAACTGGCGGGGCAGAGAGGAGAACTCGCTGTGAAGCCGGGCGGCGTGATGCCGCCGGACGGGAAACCACCACACCCCGATCCCATGCGCCCTGACGGTCGACCTGTCGCTCCTAATGATAGTTCAATGGGATTGCAATCACGTGATAAGACGTTTTCAATTCAAAAAGGCGCGAATGTCTTTCATGCAATTGCGCCGTTATCCTGAATCTAACAAGCACCTTGATGATATCAAGGTGCTTTTGCTATTGTTTGTGAGAATATCACCGTTATCAGACCTTGTCAAAACGTGTCGGATGTGCTATAATGCCACTCGTTAGAGGAAGGAGTTGCGGATTCTATGAAAGAGTTTTTACAATACTTTTTAGGGCAAGGTGAAACAGAAGAGTTTACCAATTTTACGTTAGCACATTTTTTGCCGATTTTGGTCGCTGCTGTGATCGTATTGATGATGTCGCGCTTTCGTAACCAAATTGCGGCTGCCAAGCACGAAAAAGTGTTCCGGTATATTTTAGCATTCGCACTGATCTGCTCGGAAATGTCGTATTACTGGCGGTTGATCGCTATGCCGTCGCTGAACCCGAATCCGATTGATCACTTGCCGATCACGGTTTGCGGTTGGGCGGTTGTGTTTAGTAGTTATATGTTGATCGGTAAATCTCAAACGTTGTTTGATATTGCGTATTTTTGGCTGTTTTCCGGCACGGTATTTGCGCTGTTGACGCCGACCGTGATCACGTTTACCGGCCCTACACGCTTTCGCTATTATCAGTTTTGGTGTGAGCATCTGTTAGGGTATTTAGCGGTCTTTTACATGATTTTTGTACATAAGATGCGCCCGACGTTTAAATCGTTAGTGAAATCTTATGTAGCATTGGCCATACTGGCAATTATTGCGTATTTTACCAACCAATTACTCGGACCGGGTGCTAACTACCTGTTTATGGCGAAACCTGAGGATACGCCGTCGGTGTTGGATATTTTGCCGCCAAACTTTGTGTTGCGCTTAGTCGTGATGGCGGCGGTTGTTTCTCTGATGTTCTTTGTGGCCTATTTGCCGTGGTTCCTTAAAGATCGTCGTGCTAAGCAGGAGAGATAATATGCGTTTTGACGGTGTGTTGTTATGCGCGGATTTAGACGGTACGCTGTTGAACAGCACGCGGACTGTGTCGCGTGAAAATCGGGAGGCAATTCACTATTTTAAACAAAACGGCGGTCATTTTACTTTTGTTTCGGGTCGCTTACCGTATTTTATGGCAACAGTCTACGAAGCAGTTCAACCTAATGCCCCCATCGCCGGAGGTAACGGTTGTGCCATCTACGATGTGCCGACAAAGCGTTATCTCAAAACGTATCCGTTGCCGAACACGGCATTTCCGTTAGCGGATGCGGTGGTTGCAGCATTCCCGAATGTGGGCATCCAAACTGTGACTTTTGATCGCATTTATTTTTACAATGACAACGACGATATGCGGGCTTCCCGCATCTTTACCGGTATGCCGAATGTGATACGCCATTACCGTGATGTGAGGGAACCGATCGCCAAAATTTTATTCTGCGATAAGGAAGAGATCATTGATCGTATCGAATGCTTGTTAACGGCACATCCGTTAGCATCGCAATTCACCTTGGTACGTTCCGAAAAAACGTTGTATGAGATATTGCCTCCCGGTATCGATAAAGGCACCGCCTTGGCCGATATCGCACAACAATTGCACATTGATCTATGCAATACGGTCGCGATTGGTGATTATTACAACGATATTCCAATGTTAACGCGTGCAGGTGTCGGTGTAGCGGTTGCCAATGCGGTGGAGGAAGCCAAAGCTTCTGCTGATTTTGTGACGGTTAGCAACGATGAGCACGCGATCGCACAAGTGATCGCCCGATTAGGAGAGGGTTTGTTTTGAAAACCGTTTGGTTAGACGGCAGTAAACCGTTTTACAAGGCGAATATGCACTGCCATACCACGTGTTCCGACGGCAAAATGACACCGGAACAGGTGAAAGCCCGGTACCGTGAACACGGTTATGCTATTGTCGCGTTTACCGATCATGAACATATTATTGATCAATCCCATTTGACGGACGATAATTTTTTGGCGATTACGGCGTGCGAACTGGGAATTAAAGAACATGAAACACACTCTACCTCGGTAGATCGCACCATGAAGGTGTGCCATTTGAATTTGTACGCCAAAGATCCGCATAACAACGATACGCCTTGCTACAGTTCGGTATACGATCACTATCGATTTGACGAAATACGCGATCGCATTCACCATTCCGACGGAGAGTATCAGAGGCAATATTCCCCGGAAGGCATCAATGAAATGATTCGCATTGCCAATGAAAAGGGGTTTTTGGTATCGTATAATCATCCCCGTTGGTCACTGGAAAGTGCGGCGGATTACCTGCAGTACCGCGGTTTGTGGGCGATGGAAATTTACAATTACGGCAGTGTGTGTATGGGTATTCCGGAATACAATGCCCACGCATATGACGATTTTTTACGTGCAGGATACCGTCTGGCGTGCATCGCGGGTGACGATAATCACCGCGTGGATGACACGCTGCACGGCTTTACCGTGATCAATGCCGAGACGTTGGATTACGCGGCTGTGATGACTGCTTTGGAACAGCATCGCTTTTATGCGTCGAACGGCCCTGCCATCCACGAGCTGTACCGTGACGGCGATATCGTTACCATGACGTTCAGCGGCGGCTGTGAGGCGTTGATGTTTACTGCGGGGCGTCGCGTCGAACGGCATGAGATAGAGAACCGAGATGAGATTCATACGGTACAATTCACCTTGAAAGCATCCGACAGATACGTGCGTTTTGAGGTGCGCAACACAGACGGTGGTTTTGCCAATACGTGTGCCTATTTTTTGGATCAACGGAGTTGACTTATCATGTACAAGCAGAATTTACATACCCATTCCACCTTCTGTGACGGTAACAAACGCCTGAAGAAATCGTGAAAGCGGCGATGGCGGCAGGGTTTGATTCGATTGGTTTTTCCGGCCATTCTCGTACGAAATATGCGCCATCTTATTCCATGACACCGGATAAAACGACGGCATATATTGAGGAAGTTCGACGGTTACAACGCGTGTACGATGACGAGTTTCCTATTTTTTGCGGTTTGGAGTTTGATATGTACTCTGATGCATCGCTGGAACCATACGACTATGTGATCGGATCGGTACACTATCTGCAAAAAGATGGGCAAATGTGGGGATTTGATCGTTCACAGGAGAAAGTGGCTACGCTGATCAACGAAGTTTTCGGCGGCGATGGCATGGCCTATGCCAAGGAGTATTATGCGCAACTGGCACACTTGCCGGAATATGGAACATTTGACATTCTCGGTCATGCGGATATCATTTGTAAGCACGGCGATAACGTGAAATTTTTTGACGAGGATTGTCAAGAATATCGTGATGCGGTAACGTTTGCGTTGGAAGCGTTGGTCGGGAAGATCCCGTTGTTTGAAGTGAACACAGGTGCTATTGCACGCGGTTATCGTAAAACACCGTATCCCGCTCCGTATCTTTTGCGCGAATTCAAGCGCCTTGGTTTCGGCGCGGTCGTCACCTCAGATTGCCACGATGCTGCGTATTTGGATTGTTATTTCCGTGAGTCTTTTGAACTGTTGAAGGCGTGTGGTTTTACGGAACATTACGTGTTGACGAAAAACGGATTTACAGCGGAGGCAATCGTATGAATTATATTGCGTTGTTTATGTTGATTTTCGCTATACTCGGCGCTGTCGACCGTATTCTCGGTAATCGCCTTGGGCTGGGACGCGAATTTGAACGCGGCTTTATGCTGCTGGGTGTCATGGCCTTGACTATGATCGGTATGATCGTATTGTCACCGCTTTTGGCGGAATGGCTCAAGCCGGTGCTTTCCTTTGTGGCCGACACGTTGCATTTGGATCCGTCAATCTTACCGGCATCGCTTTTTGCCAACGACATGGGAGGCGCGCCGCTTTCCTCGCAAGTGGCGGTCAACGAAGCGGTTGGCGCCTACAACGCACTGGTGGTGTCATCCATGATGGGATGCACCGTATCGTTTACCATTCCGTATGCACTCGGTGTGGTCAAACGCGAGAAACACAGCGATATGTTTTTGGGATTCCTGTACGGCATCGCTACGATTCCGGTGGGATGCTTGGTATCGGGTATTGTGTTGCGCATTCCGATTTTGACGTTGATCGTTAATCTGTTACCTCTGTTGCTTTTTGCGGGGTTGATCGCGGTAGGTCTCATTTTCAAACCACAATGGTGTATTCGTATTTTTGCTGTGTTCGGTCGTTTCATGACAGTGCTTATTACGGTCGGTTTAGTTTTAGGTATGATACAGTTTTTGACGGGATATGAGATCGTCAAAGGATTGGATACGTTGGAAAACGGTGCTATGATCTGCGTAAATGCCGCCGTGGTTCTCAGCGGTACGTTCCCGTTTATGTGTGTGGTATCCAAACTGCTCAAAAAGCCACTTGC
>JAZOQQ010000147.1:0-4020 GCA_045656165.1 Acutalibacteraceae bacterium | reverse complement strand
AAGCGGCAACTTGATCAGCGGCTGAATCAGCTTGCTGAGCAAACGTAGCAAGAACAGTAATATCACAAAAAGCAACAAAAATGCCAACACGCGCAAAACAGAAACCGCGACAGGACGCAATACATCCACCGTCAAGTAATTTGCAACTGAAGCAGCCGTATCACCATTGCCAATAGATTGACGAATACCGTCGGTAAGCGCATCCGTATCCACTAACATTTGCACAAACGTCGGCAATCCATCTACAACAGAGTTCGTTTTTTCAGTAAGCGTTTGAGCGGCACCCTCGGTAAGGGTTTCCGTCCAAACGGTTTCGATTCTATCGCGTATCGGTTGCTGCATCAGGTTATCAAACACTGTATCGGCCGCCAAACCACTAAGAGAAAAGGCCAAGAAAAACGCCACTACACTGCCTACCAGTTGTACCATCGTACGAATAAATCCGTGACGATACCCCAAAACGGTGGTAATAACAACGATAGCGATCACGGCGGCATCCAAAATATACGACATCGGCTCTCCCCCTTAGGATTCCTCGTCAGCGCGTCGAATTTCGTTAAGCGTGACTAAGAAGGGCTTATCACGGTATTCTGCCGCAAGCAAGGAATCGGACGGCGTTTCCAAGCTTTCTTCCAGCCCCTTAGTACCAATGGTATACAAATGCGATTCCGTTAAGACCAGCACTTGTGAGTTCAAGCAGGAACAACTGCGAACACCGCCGGATAACTCGTCACTTTTCCACAAATTCCCGGATGCATCCATCGTCCAAACATAAGCATCACCCGTACTGCCGGAACGCCGCAAAGCGATCCCCGCAAAAGTCGGTGTCGCGCAATACCCAACCGGTTCATACCCGTTATAAACAATCTTTTCTACTTGCTTGGCGTGCGGCCGCAACAACCACATTTCCATATCGCCGACCGCCAGCACCGCTCCGTTGGAAAAATAATTCACATCGTATAAAAGCAAGTCGGCACCGCTATACTCAACGGGTTCTTTTCCGGAAAAGGAGAACATCAACAATACCGATTTCAGTTTTCCGCCTTCGGCTGTCGTGCCGACCGCCGCCAATCCTTTGCCATTAGAAGCAAGGGAAATATTCGTTAAGATATACTGACGGCATTGGTAACGGAACTGTTCTTTTCCGCGACGGTCAAAGACAAGAACTTCGCACTGGTAACTTTGTGAAGCGCTATCGGTTACCACCGCGACCATACCGGACGACAAAACGGTTGCCGCATATATCTTCCGATTTTCCAGTTCCTTTTCCAGTACCGTTTCACGACGCGTATCTAAACGAAAACGACTACCGCCGACTTCCGCCAATAACACGTAACGCCCCGTGGTGTGCATGACAGGATCAGAAAAGGAGTGATTGCGCGTAATAACACGTGATGCTGAACGATTATAGTAATGAAGCGAAGTATCGGTCATTGTAACCAAATATTGTCCGCTTTCACCAAATGCGACAATATCATTCCCATTGGTCGATACCGGGAAGCCACTTCCCGCCTGTGCATCACCGAAACGAATTTCCGCCCAGTCCAAAACTGCTTCCGGAGCAATTTTGCCCCAGTTCTTCCACACTAAAACAATTACCAATAAAACAGCGGCTACAACCAGCAGACGCAGTCCAAAACGCAACCACGGAAGATATTGATTCTTTGAACGTTTGCGCGTTTGTTGTGCTTTGCTCATGAAAGCACCTCCGATTCATACCAAACTTCATCCAAGAAAAGGCCACAAGCTGCAGCGGTCGCACCGGCACGGTTACGGTCACCGTTTTCCAGTGCCGCCAATACATCGTCGCATGTAAGGCGCCCGGATTCAACATCCAATAGTGTACCCACCAAGATCCTTACCATGTTGTACAAAAAGCCATCCGCTTCTACTGTGTATATAACCATGTCGCCTTGTCGTATAACAAACGAACGGCGGATTGTGCGAACTTTGTCCTCTACCGAACTGCCGGCTGAGCAAAATGCCGAAAAATCGTGTGTACCAACAAATAAAGCAGCTGTTTTATTCATGCTCTTCTCATTGAGCGGCACACGAACATGGTAAGCGTATCCTTCTTCAAACGGATTACGCACCGCGCCGTTCCAAATGTAATACACATAGCGTTTCCCTTTGGCAGAATAGCGTGGATGAAAATCATCGTCCACTAAACAACAAGCTAATACGGCAATGTCACGTGGCAGCACCGCGTTAAGTGCTTGCACAAATTTGGCCGGTTCTAACCGTTCAGGGCAATCGGTAGTGCAGTAAAACCGTCGGGCATGAACACCGGCATCTGTACGGCTGCATCCCGTCACGGGACTACGTACGCCGGTTACCCGCTCAATAGCATTTTGGAGAGTTTCCTGTATGGTTACACCGTTTGGCTGTACTTGCCAACCGTGATAGTGTGAACCGTCGTATTGTAACGTCAGCAAGATACGTGACACAGGAACACTCTCCTTTCTCAATTAAATAGCAGCGGGGATCCATAAATTGCTGAGGATCATAACGGCACATAAGACAATCATAAAACCGAGCGCCGCAAAATCACGCGGTAACATATGCAATTGCTTCATACGTGTGCGACCGTCACCGCCATGATAGCAGCGGCATTCCATAGCGGTTGCCAGTTCATAGGCGCGACGGAAAGATGAAATAAACAAAGGCACCAACACCGGAATCAGCGCACGCACGCGTTGCAACAAATTTCCGCTTTCCATATCAGCGCCACGCGCTTTCTGTGCTGACATGATCTTATCGGTTTCTTCAATCAAAGTCGGAATAAACCGCAAGGCGATCGTCATCATCATGGCGATCTCGTGCACGCTGATTCGCAAAAGTTTCAGCGGACTCATCACACGCTCCAGCGCATCTGTCAGCGTTGTCGGCGAGGTTGTATAAGTCAACAGCGATCCGGCTGCGATTAAACATAAAATACGAACGGAAATGAAGACGGCAGTTAAAATACCTTCCAATGTGATGCGAATAATCCACACATCTAAAAGCACGATTTTACCGTCAACGTAAAACACATTAATGAGTGAAGTGAATATTAAGATGGGAATAACCGGCTTTAGCCCTTTGAAAATCACCTTCAAAGGAATACGCGAAAGTGCGATACTGACAACCAAAAAAGCAATGGTTGCTCCCAACCCCACCCAGTTATCCGGTAAAAAAACCAGTAAGATATAGGCAAACGTGAGTATCAGTTTTACACGAGGATCCAAGCGATGGATCAAGGAATCGCCGGGGAAAAACTGGCCGATGGTGATATCAGCGAGCATGGTCGGCACCTCCTTTCAGCAATAAAAGGAGTGCCTGCTTGGCATCTTCTACCGTATACACGTTTTCAGGCACCGCAACGCCTTGTTCACGCAACTTCATAAACACACGTGTGACGGCAGGCACCGAAAGGCCCATCTGCTCCAATTCTGATGCATGTGTAAAGATCTCGCTTGTCGGTTTTAACATAGCAACCTTGCCTTGATTCAGCACCAAGACACGATCTGCTACACGCGCTACATCTTCCATGCTATGCGACACCAACAGCACCGTTGTACCAAAATTTTTTTGATATTCACGGATACGCTCCAATATCAGTTCTCGCCCTCGCGGATCCAAGCCCGCTGTTGGTTCATCTAAAATTAAAACACGCGGCCGCATTGCCATAACACCGGCAATCGCAGCACGACGCTTTTCGCCGCCTGATAATTCAAACGGTGATTTATCCAGTAAATCGTCTTTAAGCCCTACCCAATGCGCCGCCTCCAACACACGCTCGCGCACGGCTTCCTCCGGTAACTGCATATTTCGCGGGCCGAAGGCAATATCCTTATAAACTGTCTCTTCGAACAGTTGGTATTCGGGATATTGAAATACCATCCCCACTTCAAAACGCACCTTGCGAATCTCTTTGGGATTCTCCCAAATAGCGTAGCCATCCAATAACACCTTACCGGATTCGGGTTTTAACAAACCGTACAGCAATTGCACAAACGTGGATTTACCCGATCCGGTATG
>JAZOQQ010000146.1:0-2813 GCA_045656165.1 Acutalibacteraceae bacterium | reverse complement strand
CGCTGGCGAATAATTCCGGTACAGGATCGTTATCTACATATACCAAGCGAAACTCGGTGAATTCGTTGGGGTCTATTTTCTTGATATAGTTTAAATAGGCGGTCTTCCATGGTTGCTGTGTGGGAGCAGTGGTAGTGGTAGTGGTGGTAGTAGTTGTACTCTCGGTAGCGGTGGTGATGGTTGTGCTGCCGGTTTCTGAATTTTGGATGGGAGATTGCTCGACGCAACCGGGAAGTAACGTGAGAGCGATAATAAGCACTGTGACCAAGAATAACGACCGTCTCATGGGAACAACTCCTTTTATTTTGCGACAATATATGACTATTTTAGCATATCGCGCTTTGAATGTCTACGATGTCGACATGAAAAATTGAAAACTTTACATTCACGCGCCGCTATGTTACAATATCATCCGGATGATATAACCAATGCAATAGTCTATCCTTGAGGGTGGGATCGGTATGGGTAACAAAACATGGAAGATCTTTTACAGCAAGTATGAGGGCGCACAAAAACGAGCAGTAGATCTCGTTTACCGTGAATTGGGTAATTATCAACTGCGTGATACCGGTGTCTATTCCTTTCATGCCGTGGCGTGTGAAAACCAAGAAACGTTACCGCGTGATTGTCACGCCGTTGTTTTGGGGCGTTATGTCGATAATCCTGTTATGCAGTCTTACTTGCAAGCAAACGAGGTTGCCGAAAACGGTTATGTTGTCAAAGTGATGGATCACCCCGAAAATCCTGCTTGTAAACTGGTACTGCTTTGCGGCGATACCGACCGAGAGGTCTTTTACGCTGCGGCGGAATTTGTGGACGATTACTTTACGGCAGCCACTCCTTCGGTAGATGCCTATATCCATTTGCGCCATGAATTGTTGGAGCAACGCCTGCCGGATTATTATCACGCGTCGGCGCCCTCGTTTAAAACACGCAGTGTCTTTACGTGGGGACATCCGATCAACGATTACCGTCAGTATTTTGAAAATCTTGCGCGGCTGAAATTCAACCAAGTGATCGTGTGGAACGATTTCTTGCCACTCAACGCCGATGATATCGTGGAGTGTGCACACAGCTACGGTATGGAACTGATATGGGGATATGCGTGGGGCTGGGGCTTTAACTGCAAGGAAAGCAACGTGCGGGATTTGGATGCGCTTAAAGACTCGATTGTACAAGAGTTTTGCGCGACTTATCAACATGCCAAATGTGACGGTATCTATTTTCAATCGTTTACCGAACTGAGCGAATCGTCTATTGATGGCGTTTCGGTCGCTTCGGCGGTTGTGAAACTGGTGAATATGACGGCAAATGAACTGTTTAAGTACAATCCGGATTTACATATCCAGTTTGGGTTGCACGCATCATCGGTTAAAGAAAACATAGCGGATATCGCGCAGGTGGATGATCGTATTGAGATTGTTTGGGAGGATTGCGGCGGGTTCCCCTACAAAGCATCCCCCATAAGTTTGCAACTTGACGAATGCGACTTTGAAGAGCAGACGCAGTTTGCCGACAATATCCTCTGTCTGCGCGACGGTGGAGAATCGGGGATCGTTTACAAGTGCTTGTTGACGATGGATTGGTCACGAGGGCGCGTAACGCATCAGGCGGGACGGTATGTAATGGGAGAAACGGGAGATGGTACCAAGCAACACGACGAGCGGTTGCTGGCCGATATCTGGCGTTTTTATTCTGCTGAGTGGGTCAAACACGGTGAGCGCGCATACGCGCTGACACGGCATATTCATGAAACTTCAAGCGGCACCAACACGATGTGTCTTGCCGGCATGTTTTCGGGCGGTGTTTGGTTCCCGACGGCAATGTGTGCGGAAATGTTTTGGGATTGTGAGCAAGACTACAGCGCACTGCGCGACAAGGTGTTGAAGCGGCAGTGGGTTCGTTTTTAAGTGGATAAAATATCGGAGAGAAGGAGGGTGAGCCGATGCGAGTGGTAATTTGTGGCATCAATTCTCAATACATTCATTCTTCGTTAGCACCGTGGTGTTTGCTGGCCGGTGTGCGTGCGTATGCCGATCCATCGGTTACCGCCTGCGTGGTGGAGGGAACTATCAATGAGCCGGAAGAGGCGATTGTAACACGCATTCTTTCCGAATCACCGGATGTGATCGGTTTTAGTTGCTATATTTGGAACGTGCAAACGGTGTTGTCGCTTGTTAAACGGTTGAAATCGGTATTGCCGTCGGTGCAAACGGTGTTGGGCGGGCCGGAAGTCAGTTATCGCGCTGCCGAACTGTTAGAAGCGGAACGCGAGGTGGATTATATCGTGTCCGGCGAGGGGGAACGCCCGCTTTCTGCGTTGCTTACAGCAATGGCGTGCGGGAGTGAAACGTGTGGTATTGACGGTGTTTCCTGCCGCGGATATGAGGCGGAACCTTACATAACGGCTGAGATTCCGCCGTCACCGTATTGCGAAGAATACAAACAGGTGCTCAATGGACGGATCGCGTATTTGGAAGCCAGTCGCGGCTGTCCGTTTTCTTGTGCGTTTTGTCTTTCCGGACGATGCGGAAACGTACGCTATTATCCGTTGGAACGCACCAAACAAGAAATACTTTGGCTGGCAAACAGCGGCACGAAAACCATTAAATTTGTGGATCGCACCTTTAATGCCGATCGTCAACGAGCGGTAGAACTGGTTAGTTTTATTATAGAGCATTACGGTAAGGAAATCCCCGAATCGGTTTGTTTTCATTTTGAAATTGCCGGTGATCTCTTAGATGAAGAAATACTGGTTTTGTTGGCGGAAGCGCCGGCCGGATTGTTTCAAATGGAAATTGGTGTGCAATCGT
>JAZOQQ010000145.1:0-13534 GCA_045656165.1 Acutalibacteraceae bacterium | reverse complement strand
ATGGCTACGATCCGACTTGACAGTTGCACATTCGGCACCGATGCCGTGTTACTCTCCCGCTTTGCCGCCGTGTGCAACGGCGATCGCGCATGCGATCTCGGCACCGGCAGCGGCATTATTCCGCTGTTATGGTATGCGCAGGGGCTGACCCCCACCGTCGATGCGGTGGATTGCTCCGCTCATGCGGTATCGCTCGTCTCCCGCTCGGTAACACAAAACGGACTTTCGGCGTATATGCGCGTGCATGAGCAAGATTGGGCCGCTTTATCCCTGCCGCACGGGAAATACGACGTTGTGGTTTGCAATCCGCCGTATTTTGCTGCAGGAAGCGGCAAAGTCAGCCGTGACCCCGAACGTCGCTTGGCACGGCACGAAACGCCGACTACGTTAGCAGACGTGGCGACAGCCGCCTCCCGTTTGCTCAAAATCGGCGGTCGTTTTTGCTTGTGCCACCGACCGCAACGACAAGCGGACGTGTTCGCCGCCTTGAAAACCGCCGACCTGCAACCCACGCGTTTGCAAACGGTACAAGCGCGGGCAGATACTGCTCCGTTTTTAATCCTGTGCGAAGCCGTCAAAGGCGATCCGTGCACGCTCTGCGTTCTTCCCCCATATTTCCTTGAAAAGTAGGTGTTTACATGTCCGGAACGCTCACCCTCGTCGGCACACCGATCGGTAATTTGTCGGATATGTCGCCGCGCGCGCTGGAAGCACTCAACGCGTGCGATTTTATTGCTGCCGAAGATACCCGTGTTTCGCTGACGTTGTTAAATAAATTCGGCATTCGCAAACCGCTCATCAGTTATTTTGAGCATAACAAACGTGAGCGGGGCGAAGCGATCTGCCGCAAACTGGAAGACGGCGAAAACGCCGTTTTGGTAACCGATGCCGGCATGCCCGCTATTTCCGATCCGGGCGAGGATCTGGTCGCGTTATGCCATGAACGCGGCATCCCCGTCACCGTGATCCCCGGCCCATCAGCCGGTATTGCGGCACTGGCGGTATCGGGGCTTCCCACCGCGCGCTTCACGTTTGAGGGCTTCTTATCTGCCAATCGTCGCGATCGCCGCGAAGCCCTGACGGCTTTGCAAGCCGAAACACGCACCATGGTGTTTTACGAAGCACCGCATAAGTTGTTAGCCACGCTGGAAGATATGCTGCAGATCTTCGGAGATCGACGCATTTGTTTAGCGCGCGAACTGACCAAGTTACACGAAGAAATCAGTCGCACAACACTCTCCGATGCCGTCAACCGTTATCACGAAACGGATCCGCGCGGTGAGTTTGTGGTGGTAGTGGAAGGCGCCGCTCCCGTTGAACAAGTGCCGCTCACACCCGAAGAAGCCGCCACACTGGCACGCGCTTGGATGGCAGAGGGCTTGTCTGCATCGGAAGCCGCCAAAAAAGCAGCTGCACAGACCGGCGTCAAAAAAGGTGATATCTACCGCCTGATCACAAAGGAGGATTAACCTATGGTATTGGCTTCTGTATTTCCCGGCTTCGGCGGCGGTACGATCGTGATGATCGTACTCGCTCTGCTCATCGCCGCTTACCTGATTCATTTGGATAAAAAACAAAAGAGCGACCCGATCGCCGCTCTTTGTAAACATTATCAAACACTCACGCCGGATACGCTGACCGCCTTATCGGATGAGGAACTGGTTCGTGCCGCAGTCGCACATATTCTCAGCCGTACTGACCGACGCCACCCCGACGTGTATCACCTGATCCCGTCACTCTCCCACGGGCAAACAGCCGTGTACAGCGTTTGGCTGACCGTGAACGAACTCGCCGCTTCCGATGTTCAAACGTGGCTCCAATCGCCGTCCGTCCGCTTTGCCGAAATGGCAATCGACGGTTTTTCGCTGATTGGCGCCGAAACCTGTTCCGCAACGCTTGCCGCGGTTCTTGAAGATCCGTCAAACACCGCCGATGCATTCTTGCAAGCATTGGAAACCGAGAAGCCGTTGGCTTTGTGCGTCACGTATATTCGCGATAACCCTACCGAGTTTTGCGGTTCATAACGCGACGTATAATAACGCCAACAATAATTGCGGCGGTGCACCGTTTTGGCTAAGCACCAAGATCAACAGCAACAGAAGCGTTCGCTCTTCATCCCCCGCAAGGAAGGACAACAGCCCTTTGTCACGGGGGATTTCTTTTGCCGGTATACACCGTCCTTTCTGAATGGGTGCTGTCGGCGGAGCAGGCGATGCTTCACACGGTTCCACCGTCGAAGCACGATATACGTTAACGGGATGCTCGTGTACCAAACGCCGAGAGCGCTCTGCCATACGTTGCACGCGTTCGGCGGCTTCTTGCTGTAAACGCACAACCTGCGGTTCACTCATGTGTGTTGTCCTCCTCCGTTTTGTAAAAGCGGTAAAAATTTCAGCAGTTGCATCATCTTCACCGAATCGTCCAATCGCTTTTCGCGCTCGCCGTGTAAATACGGACGAAGTGCCTTGAGCAAGGTGGTGTTTTCATCGTCCTGTCCCATCTGCGACAGTAGCGGTAACAACTGGAGTAATCCATCCGGCATGGACGGTATGGACGGCGCGGGCGGTGCCACATTTGCGGCATCTTCCGCCCCTACGCCAAGTGCCGACATCATGCTTTGGATCTTTTGAAGACCTTCCGGTGAACCGAGTAAACTGTCCAGTTTTTTGGTAAGATCATCCTCCATGCTGATCGGCGCCTCCCGTCAACCCGGCGAGATACGCCTGCACTTCGGGACTGCTCAACATTTGCTGTACCCGTGCCGGATCACCGGCAAGTTCCGAGATTTTTTGCACGCGATCGGCGCCCGCTTGTTGCGACAAGGCGGACAACCCGCCGTTTTGCACGGTCTGTGCCAGTTGCGCAGGTGTCATCCCTAAGCGCTTGGCGGCATATCCCAACAACGCTTGCAACTGATCCGGTGTGATCTGACTCATTGCGATCCCTCCCTCTTCATTACTATGTCAAACAGGGTGATACTATGTTTCGTTTGTTAGTGGTTTCCGACTCGCACGGCGATCGTCGCGCCTTACAAGCCGCCATTGACGCACAACCGCAAGCCAACCTTTTGGTGCATCTTGGCGACGGTGCCGCCGATGTGGAAGCGGTCTATCATGACAAGCGGGTGATACAAGTTGCCGGCAATTGCGATTTTTCTTCTCCGCTTCCCGAAAGCGAAGAATTCCGCTTTGCCAATCACACGTTTTTTGCCACACACGGCCATCGCTACGGCGTAAAAGCCGATTTGTATCGTCTGTCCTGTGCTGCTCGTTCGCGCGCGGTGCACGCCGTGTTATTCGGGCATACACATCAGCCGCTTTGCTTGTTTGACGATGGCCTATACCTCATCAACCCCGGCTCATTGCGTGCCGGCAGTTATGCCACCATTGACGTATGCGAAAACGGCGGGCTTGTCGCGAATCTCGTGAAACTCCGCTATTAACAACCTATGCATTTCCCATAAAAACGTGCAAAAAAGGCAGAGCCATCGGCTCTGCCTTTTTACAGTTATAACGATTCCAAAACATCCGCCAAGTGTGTAACCATCGGTACGCCGTCGGGTCGATCGGGCAGGTTGCGCGTGTTCAAAAAAATCGCTTTCATACCGGCATCACAAGCACCCTGAACGTCGTTAATCGGATGATCGCCGACAAACACGCAGTTTTCGGGAGCTACGCATAGGCGGTCGGCGGCACGACGGAACAACTCCGGATTCGGTTTTTGAACACCCTCGTCATCCGATACCAAGACCAGATCCAAGTACGGG
Source organism: Acutalibacteraceae bacterium (assembly GCA_045656165.1). Classification (GTDB taxonomy): domain Bacteria; phylum Bacillota; class Clostridia; order Oscillospirales; family Acutalibacteraceae; genus RGIG3009. The sequence continues at coordinate 9,768 of JAZOQQ010000145.1, read as the reverse complement.
CGCAGTGCCGTAACGTCAATTTTACGGTTTTGCATCAATGAACTGCCGTTGGTAATGATACCCAGTCGGTATCCGCGTTGCCGCAGCGATTTGAGCACTTCTACCGTTTCCTCAAACAGTCGGGAATAAAGCGGAAACAAACGGCGATATTCCCATTTCACCTGATCTCCTGTCGCACCCTCGTCAAACGGCCACGCGGCCACCAGTTTGTGAAAAAACGTTCGATAATCCACGTAACCGCCGTTGTTTTCCGTTAACATTTGTTGGGCATACCGTTCGCGCGCATCCTCGCTTTGCGCGCTCATGTGACGACGAAGCAAGCACCGTGCTACACTCAAAAACGCGCTCACGCGATCCTGTAACGTATCGTCAAAATCAAACAGCACCGCACGCGCGCCGTCAGCACCGCTGAGCACCTCGTGGGCTTGTTGAATGTCGGCGGCAATTTGTGCACGCAATGCTTCCACCGAGTCAAAACGCTTCTCATCCCGCAGAAAACGCATGAGCAATACCCGCACGGATTGCCCGTACAAGTCGCCCTCAAAGCCCTCCAAAAACGTTTCTGCTTGAGGTTGATGTGCACCGCCTACCGTAGGATGTATACCGATATTGGTAACCGCACGATATTCGCGGTCACCCACCGTTACCAGCGAAGCGTATACGCCAAAGCGCGGCACCGTATAGTCGGAAGGAATTACTTGGTTTAACGTCGGCACACCCCATGAACTGCCGCGATGGTCGCCGCGAGATACAGGGAATTCAACCGAAAACGGGCGGCCAAAAAGTGCCATCGCCGCTTGTACGTCACCGTTCTGTAAGGCCTTGCGAATGCGTGTGGAACTTACCACCGCACCGTCGCGCTCAACCGCTTGTGCAATACGCACCGTAATGCCGAGCGGCTCGCATAAACGTCGCAACATCTCTGCGGTGCCGACGGCACCTTTCCCAAAACGATAATTGCAACCGCATGACACCACTTTTGCTTGCAGACGTCGGTGTAACACTTCCCGCACAAAAGCATCGGGGGTCAGTTCTGAAACGGTGGCGAAAGGCAAGTCTATGCACTCATCCACACCCAACGTTTCAAACAAACAATCCTCGTAAGCGGGCGTCAGCAACCGAGAGGTGTCGGCTTTCGGCACGCCGGTCATGGACAGTACCGTTGCGGATAACAACGAACCGTCATCGTCGATCACACCACACACCTGCGAAATAACAGCGCGATGCCCGATATGTAACCCGTCAAACACACCCAGCGCTACTGCACGGTTGGTTTGCGGCAACGCATCGCCGAATGCATACCGTACCACGGCCACACCGACCCCTCCTTTCATCTGATTTCTCTCACAGTATAGCATACTTTTTCAAAAAATCAAAACTTCTTTTCCGTACACAAAATGTACACATTTCTTCTGTATAGTAGATACTGTATCATTATGTCTTTTAAAAGGAGGCACATCGTCTATGATCAAGGTTGAACACCTGACCAAACGGTACGGTTCCCACTTAGCGGTCGACGACATCAGCTTTGAAGTCAACGAAGGTGAGATTTTAGGTTTTCTCGGCCCTAACGGCGCGGGTAAATCCACCACTATGAACATCCTCACCGGCTATCTGTCGTCCACCAACGGCACCATCACGATCAACGGTCACGACATCTTGGAAGAACCCAATGAAGCCAAAGCCAGCATCGGCTACCTGCCGGAGCATCCGCCGCTGTATCTCGATATGACGGTGCGTGAGTATTTGGATTTCATGTTTGATCTCAAACAATGCAAATTCAACCGCCGCAAACATATTGCGGAGATCTGCAAACTCATGCAGATCGAGCACGTGTACGATCGTCTGATTAAGAACTTATCGAAAGGTTATCGTCAACGTGTCGGATTTGCACAAGCCCTCATCGGTAATCCGCCCGTTTTGGTGCTGGATGAACCCACCGTCGGTCTTGTCCCGAATCAGATCATCGAGATCCGCGCGCTGATAAAAAACCTCGGCAAACACCATACCGTCATCCTCTCCTCCCACATTTTGCAGGAGATTGAAGCGGTGTGCGACCGTATTATTATCATCAATAACGGTAAAGTCGTCGCAGACGATACGGCCGCTTCGTTATCGGAAAACTATTCGTCTGATCGTCGCCTGCTGGCACGCATCGCGGGCGACGAAAAACGCGTCACCTCCATTCTAACCCATATCAAAGGCGTGGCGGAAGTGGTGGGCTACGGTCAAAAAGAAGATGGCGTGTTTGAATATGCGCTGGAACCCGATGGAGGTGCCGATTTCCGACGCGAACTGTTCACCGCGCTGTCCCGCGAGGGCTTCCCGCTTCTCGGCTTGCGCTCCATGGAAATGACATTGGAAGAGATCTTCATCGCGCTCACGCGTGAAAATCTTCCCCAAACCACCCGCAAAGGAGGAAAACATAAATGAGTGCCGTCTTTCGCCGTGAATTTAAGGCCTATTTCACATCCCCTATCGGCTACATCGTGTTAGCCCTGATGTTCGGATTGAGCGGCTATTATTTCTTCCTGTATAACTTAGCCAACGGCTATACCGATCTGTCGTACGTATTCAGCTCGGTTCTCTCGTTTTTGATGCTATTGGTTTTGCCGGTTTTAACCATGCGTTTGATGAGTGATGATAAACGCCAAAAAACCGATCAAGCCCTGCTCACCGCTCCCGTGAGTTTGCCGGGCATCGTACTGGGTAAATTTTTCGCCGCCGTGTCGCTGTTTACCATCGGTATTTCCATCATGCTGGTATATGCCTTTGTCATTGCCACGCAGGTAACACCCGCATGGTTGGTCGTGCTCGGCAACTTTATTGGTCTGTTGTTACTCGGCAGCATGATCATCGCAATCGGTCTGCTCATCTCGTCGTTGACCGAAAGCCAGTTTATCGCTGCACTCGGCACCTTTCTCGCCTCTTTCGCCCTGCTCATGGTGGACAGCTTAACGACACTTGCTCCCAACAGCAAAGTGCTTTCCGCCATCACCGATTTTTTGTCGGTATCTGCTCGCTACTCCAGTTTTACCAGTGGATTGATGCAGTACGATGATATTTTGTTCTTTATCAGCATGACCGCGCTCTTCCTGTTCTTAACGGCAAGAGTGCTGGATCGTAAACGCTGGAACTAAGGAAAGGAGAGTGACCGATATGAAACTGTTTTCCAATAAAACGGCCGATACGGCCGAGCCGCGTAAAACAAAACCGTCGCACTCCTTTAAAGCGACACTGGCAGGGCTTCGCACCAACCGAAAACTGCGCATTGGTGCTACCGCTACCGCCTTTACGGCGATTGTGATCGCTGTTGTCATCCTCCTCAACGTTGCCTGCGGTTTGCTTGCCGATCGCTTCCCGTGGACGCTTGACTTGACAGCCGATCAAACCTATTCGTTGTCCGAAGAAAGCGTGGCTGTCGCTAAGAGCATCAAAAAAGATGTCACCATTGAGGTGCTATTCAACGAAGATTATTTCTCTAACCCTAATTTGGGTTCGGAAGAAATGGATACGGTCTTCCGTCAGTTCTACCTCTTCACCAAACAATACGGCACCGAAAGCGGCGGCCACGTCACCACCAAATACGTTGACTTGGTCGCGACACCGTCGCTTGAAACGACCTATCAAGAAAAATACGGTGCCACCTCCGGTGACATTTTGTTTTTGTGCGAGAACCAATACCGCATCGTTAAAGTAACGGATCTGTGGTCGGAGGATACCGACTATTATACCTACAGCAACGTCAGTTCGTTGGTCGAGCAAAAACTCGCCAGCAACATCAGCAGTGTCAGCGGCGGCAAGACGGTCACCGTGACTTTCTTAACCGGCCACGGCGAAGATCAAGACGTCATCGCATCGCTCAAAACGCTGTATGAACTCAACGGCTACTTCACCCAAACTATCAACTTTGCTACTGCCGCCGAGATCAGCGACACCACCGGTGCGTTGGTGATCGCCGGTCCGACCGATGATTACACCATCAACGAAATCAAACGTTTGCGCGACTGGTTGCACAACGACGGCAACCTCGGCCGCAATCTGTTTGTATTCTGCAGTTATGCCGGTACTTGCCCGAATCTTTACGATTTCTTGGAAAAGGACTATGGCATCACCGTTACCGATAACTTGGTTATCGAAACCGATCAAAACAACTACCTGTATCCCTATCCGTCGGTTCCGATCACCACTGTTGAGGGAACCGATTTGACCGGTGTGATTGCCGGTAAAAACGTGTTGATGCCGCTGACCTTACAATTGAAGACCTCGCTTTCGTCGGATAACACATCCGAACTGCTCACAAACCACACGTTAGTGAAATTCCCCGAAAGCAGCCGCTTGATCTCTACTCAAAACTTGGAAGAGACCGAAGGGGTCAAAGCGGATGAATATCCCGTTATCGGTGCGGCGTATGCTCACGAACACGCTTATGCATCGGATAACCAGGAGGTCGAAAATTATATCATGGTTTGCGGCAGTACCGCCGCCGTGACGTTGCGAGAAGAGGCAAACTACGAGAACGAGGGTCTGTTGATCGAACCGTTGCGCGTCATGTGCAACCTCGGTGATGCCCCCACCATATCGGATAAAAACGTGTCCAACGACACCGTTTCCTATTCTTCCGCCGTCGTGCTTACCTTGGCTGCTATCTTTATTGTCGGCTTGCCCCTGATCCTGATCATCATCTGCTTGGTGGTCTTCTTCAGAAGGAGACATCTGTAATGCCTAAGAAACTTGCCAAACGCACCCGCACGCTGTTGTTCTCCGCCATCGCATTGGTGGCGGTGATCGGCCTGCTGGTCGCGCTATTGCTGTTGTTACCCGAACCGACCGAAACGCCGGATGATACCGTCCCTGACACCACCATTACCTTGTTAAACAAAAAGAATAAGGTGTCGCTGACCGAAGCGGTCGTGGCGGTGGGAAACCGCTCGCATACCGTTTTGCTGACAAAAGAAAAACTTTATACTGTCAAGGGCTTTGAAGACCTGCCGCTGGATCAAGGACGATTGGTGGAATTTGCCGATGTGCTCAAAACCGTAACCGCCACGCGTTTGGTCGCGGAAGTGCCCGAAAGCCCCGCAGAATTCGGTTTTGACACCGACACCATGCTGTCGGTAACCGCTGTATTTTCCGATGATACCACCTATGCCTTTGAACTGGGTAATCCCGATCCGTCGGGCGAGGGCTGTTATTTGCGCGAGGTTGGTAAATCTGCCGTATATGTCGCGGATGTTGCGTTTTGCAAAACGGTGTCCCAAGATAAAACTGAATTCTTGAGTTTGTACCCCATCACGCCTCCCGAATCCGACGATCCGGCCGACACCGTTGCGGTGCGCGACGTACTGCTGAACGGTACGGTTCGTCCCGAACCCATTTACTATGAGGTCGCCGAAACACCTCCGGACAATAGCGAGGTCTTAATCCTCACGGGCTATGTACTCAAGAAGCCGCATTACCACACGGTTGACAAAGACACTTCGTCGCTTGCACCCGCCACCTTCTCTAATTTGATGGCATCCGGCGTTGAAAAAGTCCGCCCAACCGCCGCACAGTTGGCAACTTACGGACTGACGAACCCTTATTCCGCCTGTACGGTCAACTTGGCCATGAAACACGTGGAAACCAAAATGGTGGACGGAAAAGAACAGGAAACCACTACCTATCACACCGTGTTCAACTATACCGTTCGTTTGGGTAAAACAAACGACAACGGAGAATACTACGGCACGGTATATGCGGAAGGTAACCTTATTCCGATTGTGTATCGATTCCCCAAATCCGTGGTGCCATGGGCAGAAGATCAATATGAAGATGTGGCCGACGATATGCTGTTCTTCCAGTACATCCAAAACATCAATACCTTCGGGTTAACCGCCGATGGTCAAACAACCACGTTCACGTTATCGCACCATCCGAATGCCGAAGAAACCGATAAAAAACTCACCGTTAAATCGAAAGGTAAGATATACGATACCGGCTCATTCCGCAAGTTGTATGCTTCTCTAATGGGCTTGTACCGCCAAGACGGCTTTGACGGCAAACCCCGCGGACCGTTGTTACTCACCATCGACTACACGCCAAACAAACAATACGGTGAACCGATTCACATTGAAATCTATGAGCATACGGCGGGCAGTTGTCTTGCCGTTCACCGTACCGGCGAACGCCACCTTATTAACGCCCGCGACATTCAGGATTTTCTGAACAAATACAAAAAGTTCTTAAACGGTGAAATAATCGAATAACACCAAAAGCGCCTTGTCAAATGACAAGGCGCTTTGCTTATGCCATTTTCCCCAACTCATAGCACACCGCATCATACGGTAAGCCGCGTACACGATGGCGCCGTTTCTTCTCACCAAAACACCACACCGATACCGTACAACTTCCGCTCCGTCGTTGCCACGGGCTTTGGGTAACACGTACGTGATCCACCGTTTCGCGCGGCAAATAGACGCGGTAAAGCGCCAATCCTTTTGGATACCAAATTGTTACCGCCGCGTGATCGGCTCCGAATCCCGCATCACGGTATCCCAACCATCGTACTGCACTCCACCATAGCGATGCCCCTACCACGAATACGGCCGGCACACGCAAAACAGACCCCTGACACCACAACGCACCGCCCATGACCAAACCGATCAACCCCAACCACACGTACCGCCACCACGTGTGCGCCATTGGTTTTAATCGTGCACGTTTGACGGGAAAACTCGGCAATAGGCGATACAGCTCATCGGATACCGTACGCGCATTGCCCGCCGGTATTAAAATCGGACGCGCCCCCATGTCACGGCCGTATCCCGCCGCCATCACGATTGCTGTGTACAACCCACACAAACGCATCCATAGCGTTTGACGCAGTTCAATACCCGTAATCTTGTTGCGGTCGATCAACACATCGCGCCGTGTAAACAGGCCCGAAACCAAATGCAAATGCGTGACATGAGCATTGGCATAAAATCCGCGGTACCGCAAAAACAGTTTAACCACGGCTATTCCCCAACCCAACAACAGAAAATTCGCGGCAGTACGAAACAAAAGTGGCAGATCAGCGCTGAGTAGGGTTTGTGCATCGGGCGTCAATCGCTCGCCGTACAACCGCCCTACCCAACGCAAAAGCGGCACGGCTGTCAACAGACCAACCACCGCATTCGATCCGGTGAGGGCCATCACAATCACCGGCCATACTTTCACGCGGTATCGCTTATCACCCCACCCTGACAACACAAACAGGTCTTGCACTTGGCGAGCAGGTAAATATAACACCGCATCGGCACGACGGCGCAATCCCGCTGTGTTAACGCGCACCCGTCGACCGCCGCACAGCCATAAAAGTGGCGTACGTTCGATTTCCACCGACGCGGCATCCTCCGCGGAAATATGCAACGCTTTGCGAAAAAGCAATCCCTGCCGCACCCCAATACCGTGAAAGCAACTGTGCGTACACGCGGATACACGATACCGTGCGCATCGCCACTTAATAAAAGAATACGTAATCAAAACCGCACCGATCCCGTAAACTGTATAATCGGGGATCGGTCGCGATGTAACCAACTGCCAAAACGGCCAAAATAGAAACGGCCACCACCGTCTCATGTCGTATAACGTATACACGCCGTAAGGGCGAAAATCCATCACAGTTCCTCCAACCGTTCTGCAAGACGGCACGCTGTCCGGGCATCCAAGAGCGGCAACCACACACAGCCACCCGCAAACCTCAAGATCACTGTACGACAACCAAATACCGCATGCAGCGGCGGCCTCCACATTTCATACGTACGAATTACGCTGAGCGACACCGTCGTTTCGCGCCGCCACCATACACCGTAACACACGTACAGGTGTGTGTCGCTCAGTTCGCCGTTCAACGACTGTATCAGCCGCGGCAAATACCAACCGCATAAAAATGCAACACCGCCAATCGGAAGGCAATACCAACCCGAAGGCCCCATGATCACACGCCCTGCGCCCACCACTCCCGTCGCAACCAATACCGATGTCGTACGAAGTAGAGCGAGCGCACCGCGCCCTGCATAAAACGTCATCGTACCGCCGCCTTCTTTGTAATAACCTATATATAAGTATGCCCGCACCGTGTTGAACTATGTTGCAAGCCGCCCACACAAAAACTTTTTAAAATTTCTCTTTACAACCGCGATCAGATGTGTTATACTACGAAAGCACGCGAATGTGCACATCCCTTATTCGGATTGCGGAGTATGCCCCATCGCAGGGACGCACCGTTTCCCTTTCTGGATTTGCGGAAATATTAAAAAGAGGTGTAAGCTATGTTAGCCAACGAAAAAACCGAAATCATGCAGAAGTACGCCACTCACGAGGGTGACACCGGTTCTCCCGAAGTTCAGATCGCGGTATTAACGCGCCGCATCAACGATCTGACCGAGCACTTGAAAGTGCACAAGAAGGACCACCACTCCCGCCGCGGTCTTCTCAAAATGGTCGGTCATCGCCGCAACCTTCTCAACTACTTGATGAAGAAGGATATTACGCGTTACCGTGCTATCGTTGAGAAGTTGGGTCTGCGTAAATAAGGATTTACTGAGGCAGGCGAGCGAATGCTCTCCTGCCTCAACCTGCTTTATTATCCCTTGTCCCGTACGGTATGCGGGGCACGATTTTTTAGCAGTGAAACGGGTTGTTCCGTCGAAGACGGGACGGTCGGTTTTATTGCTAAAAACGATCGATCCGCATACCGTTTGGAAATATTAAAATTCTAAAAACGGAGGAATGTACCATGTTCGAAAACTATCGTGTATTCGAAACCACGCTTGCCGGTCGTCCTTTAAAGGTCGAAACCGGTAAAATGGCTCAGTTGTCCAGCGGTTCGTGTATGGTGCGCTACGGCGACACCTCGATCCTGTGCAACGTTACCGCTTCCGCCAAACCCCGCGAAGGTGTGGATTTCTTCCCGCTTTCCGTGGATTATGAAGAGAAGTTGTATGCGGTTGGCCACATTCCCGGCTCTTTCCAGCGCCGTGAAGGTCGTCCGACCGAAAAAGCGATCCTGACCTCCCGCGTCATCGACCGCCCGATTCGCCCCCTGTTCCCCAAAGACATGCGCAACGATGTGTCCATCGTCTGCACCGTTATGTCGGTTGATCCCGACTGCCCGCCGGAAACCACCGCTATGATCGGTGCTTCCATCGCCATCTCCATTTCGGATATTCCGTGGGATGGCCCGATTTCGGGTGTTGTCGTTGGTTTGGTTGACGGCGAATACGTCATCAACCCCACCGCTGAACAGGAAAAGAAATCCGACATGCACGTCACCGTCGCTTCCACTGCCGATCTGGTTGCCATGATTGAAGCAGGCGCTAACGAAGTTGACAACGACACCATGTTTGAAGGCATCATGAAAGGTCATGAAGCCAACCAGCAGATTGTGGAATTCATCAAAGGCATTCAGGCGGAAATCGGCAAACCGAAATTCGCATTTGAATCCAACGATCCCGATCCGGACATGTTCGAAGCGATCAAAGAATTCGCCATCGAAGACGTCCGCTACGCGCTGGATACCGACGATAAACTCGTGCGTGACGAGCGTTTGCGTCCCGTGTACGACAAAGTGCATGAGAAGTTTGACGAAGTGTACGCCGAACAGATCGGTAAGATTGACGAATGCTTATATAAACTGCAAAAATACGTGGTGCGCCGCTGGCTGTTGGATGATGGCAAGCGCGTAGACGGCCGTGCGATCGACGAGATCCGCCCGCTCGCCGCTGAAGTTGACCTGTTGCCCCG
>JAZOQQ010000144.1:0-2960 GCA_045656165.1 Acutalibacteraceae bacterium | reverse complement strand
GCCCATGTAACTGGCGTTACTGGAAATGTTTGCCGCCAGTTCTGCGGGAAAACCGCTGCGTTTCATGGCAGGAATGGTAATGGTGCCTGTTGCCATGACGTTACCGGGACCCGATCCCGACAACGCACCCATAAAAGCGCTGGCCATGACTGCCACATAGCCCGCACCGCCCGTTACTCTGCCGAGCAACGACAAAATGATCGCCACGCAACTGTCAATAATCTTCGTCTTGGTTAAAATGATCGACATGGCCACAAACGCCGTCATGGTATACAAGAGATTCGTCGACAAGGCCGTATCCACATATTCCCACACGTTTCCGTAGGTGCCCGTCACGCCAAGCAATACCAAAAAACTGACGAATACCGCTTCGTACACCGGCCGTTTGAGTAACAAAAACCAAACGAGAATGGTGCCGAGCATGACGCCTAAATAGATCAGAGCCGGCGGCATGGTGATCTCCCCTTTCGCATTATATCGGTTTAGTTATGAATATTATTCCAACAAGTTATAGTATAGCACACAAAACGCCGTTGTCAAGGGGTTGCTAACAAAAAAACGGAGTAGCCCTGCTACTCCGTTTGAATATATCTTATAACAAACCGACCGTATGCAACAGATCGCGTGTTTCGCTTACCTGTTCCTCTTGTGAGCCGGCAGCGCGAATGGTGTCGATCGCATGCACACCGCGCCCTTGCAGTAAGCGACACAAAATATGGTAGGAGCGATACACCGGTGTCAACCATTTTTTGCCGATCAGCGAGGGGTAATGGTTTTTCAGATCGCTGTACGGCATTTTGAGAAAACGTTTGATCAGTTCGCGTTTGCTGTAGGCCGCCGACACGGTGGTGCGACGCTGCGACTGCGTACCGAAAGAACCGCCGCGCAGAATAAACTGTTCCACGCGGAGCGTTTGCTCATCGTGCTCATCGCCGCCAAACCAAACCTCGGACAGGCGCACCATTTCCCGATAAAACGTCAACAGGCCGCTCTGCTCGCAAAGTGCTTCGGTGGCCGCCTCATCGTGATCGGGAGAGTGGCGCAGTAACCATAAATCCATCAACGTGCGCGCTCCGCAACCGCCGCCGAGGAAGTGGTGTGCCATGTGTGCAATGTGATGGAAGCGGAAAAACGCCGGTGTTTCGGTATAGCGGAAACCATCCGAAACCGTGTGATCCCACACCTGTTCCAGTAGCACGTCCATCGCCGGATGACGTTCCATGATGGTATAGTGCAATTCCAGTCGCACGTCGTTACAGGTCAATGCGATATTGTGGTATTCCCGTTTATCGCCACGACTGTAACCGAGGGTTTCAATCAGCGCGGCCGCTTGTTCCAGATCGGATTCGTGCACTAAAATATCCAAATCACAGCGCGTACGTGCCCACGGTTCAGGATAACGCGATGCCAGAACCGATCCTTTCATGGGGATAAACGGGATCTCAGCATCGGATAACACTTGTTCCATGCGATCAAGTTCGGCTTCCATGCGCGCAAAACGATATTGTGCCGCGACCATTTTGCGCTGAGTGATTTTCAGAAAATTCATTTGCGCTTCGTTATCTGCTTGCGGCAAACAACCGTTTTGTTCCAGCACGTGATACATAATGTGCGACAAATCGTGTCGTTTTGCCATGCGACAAACCGCTTCAAATTCGGGGAAAGACGGGGTTACGGATAGCGGTGCTGACGTGAGGAACGAGCGCAGAATGAGTATCAACAGCTGTTCACTGGTCATAGCGAGTATCCACCTCTCTTTGTTTATACCGGTTCAAAAAATGTGTCGGGATGTGTCGGATCGAAGGATTCGTTCGCCCACATCACCGTCACCAGATCATCGGTTTCGGATAAGTTAATGATATTGTGCGTATAGCCCGGCAGCATGTGTACCGCCTCGATTTTCTCACCGCTGACTTCAAAATTCAGCACGTCGTCTGAACCGATCCGACGTTGCTGTATAAGACCTTTACCGCTCACCACGATGAAAAATTCCCATTTGGTGTGGTGCCAGTGCTGGCCTTTGGTAATACCGGGTTTGGAAATATTGACACTTACTTGCCCATGCGCCGCCGTTTTGAGAAGTTCGGTAAAACTGCCGCGCGCATCCACGTTCATGTTCAGCGCAAACGCCGCCTTTTCTTGCGGCAAATAGGATAAATATGTCGAATACAATTTTTTGGCAAAGGAATTCGGCGCGATGGTCGGCATCACCAAGGTGTGCGGCTGGGCTTTAAACGATTCCAACAACGCCACAATCTCACCGAGCGTAACCTTGTGCGTGGTGGGAGCGGCACAAAAGGCGCCGTCTTCACACAGCACCGTCTGAATGCCGTCAAACGTACAACGGTGTTCTTTGCCCTCCAACGCATCCAGCATTTCTTCCACCAGATCGTCAATATACAGCAGTTCCAACTGTACCGACGGATCGTTGACCGTAATGGGCAGATCGTGTGCGGTGTTGTGACAGAAAGTGGCAACCGCCGAGTTGTAATTCGGGCGACACCATTTACCGAACAAATTCGGGAAACGGTAGACCAGCACTTTCACACCGGTTTGCTCGCCGTAGGCAAACAACAGGTCCTCCCCTGCTTTTTTGGAACGGCCGTACTCGCTGTCATAACGACCGATACACGTCGCTTGAATTGACGACGAGGTCATCACGGGACAGGTATTGCCGTGCTTTTTAAGTGTGTCTAACAACGTAGAAGCAAAGCCAAAATTGCCTTGCATAAACTCGTCTGTGTTTTGCGGGCGATTGATACCCGCTAAATTGAACACGAAATCCGCTTGTTTGCAGTACGCATCCAGTTCTTCGGGTGTGGAATCCAAATCGTAGCCATAGATCTCGTCAATTTGTAAAGACGGGCGGGTACGGTTTTTACCGTCACGAATCGTTTTTAAGGTTTCAACCAAGTTTTTACCCACAAAACCGTTAGCACCGGTAATTAAAATTTTCATAG